>JAHEDC010000299.1 GCA_024641425.1 Verrucomicrobiales bacterium
TGATCGAGGCCGAGGCCCGGATTGATGACGTCGTCGCCGGCGCCGGTGTCGATATTGTTGTCGATCCGTCCGCGCTGGATGACGACATCGTTGAACGCGGTGGCGATGACTTCCTTGATCGCCTCGAAATTCCGCAGAGAGGAGCCGCTGGGAAACGTGATCGCGACCAGGTTGGCACTGTCCCAGACGAAGGCCTGCGTCTCCTGCGAGAGATCGACCGAAAGGGTGTCGAAGCCGGCTCCGCCGTCGAGCATGAGAAGGGTGCCGGGAGCGGCCTTGGTGCTGCTGCCGAAGGTTTGGAACTCGCTGACGAAATCGTTGCCGTCTCCGGCCTCCACCACGTCAGTCCCATCCACCCGCCGGCGCGGGGTGGGCTCGTCGCCGTAGATTTGGTCGTCGCCGGGCCCGCCCCGGAGGGTGTCGCTGCCGCCGCGGCCGTAGAGGAGGTCGTTGCCCTCGCCGCCGATGAGGGTGTCATCCCCGTCGAGGTTGTTGGAGCGTGCGCTCCCCCACAGCGTGTCATTCCCGGGACCGCCGTCGAGATAGTTGTTGTCCTTCACGCCGCCCGTGGCGAATCCACCGCCTCCGAAGAGCGTGTCGCTCCCTTCGCCGCCGAAGACCGTGTCCGGTCCATCGATGCCGGTGATGTTGTCGTCCTTGCTGGTGCCGGTGACGTGGAGCCGTTCGATGTCATATCCGTAGGAAATGTCTCGCTCGCCTCCGGGAGTGAGGTAGCGCGAGAAGGTGACGCTGTTGAAGCCTCCGCCGCCGGTCACGCCGAGGGAAGTCGGGCCGTCCCCGACGCTGAAATCGAGGACGAGGAGGTCGTTGCCGGGGCCGCCGTAAGTGGTATCGATCCCGAGGCCTGGATCGATCGTGTCGTCGCCCGCGCCCAGATGGAAGAAGTTGTCGCCCCGTCCGCGCTGCGCGATCACGTCGTGGCCGCTCCCGCTCGCGAAGTAGCGCATCTGTTCGAAGTTCCGCGCATAGGCACCGTCGGGGAATTCGATGTTGGTGGGAGCAGCGCTGTCCCAGGTGATCGGCGTGCTCTGGTTGCCGAAGTCCGCCGAAACGGTGTCGAAGCCGGGGCCGCCATCGAGCTGGAGCCGCGTATCCGCCGTATGGAGTGGAATGCTGCTCAGGGCATAGAAGTCATCGATGTAATCGTCGCCCGCGCCGCCCTCCAGCACGTCGTTTCCATCGACCATCAGGGCCGGGCCCGAGCCGGTGGCGAAGGTGCGGTAGATCACACCCGCGACGATATCGTTCCCGTCGCCCCCCCGCAGAATGTCGTTGCCGCCATAGCCTTCGAGGCGGTCGTTTCCTCCCATCCCCAGGAGGACGTCACTGTAGTTGTAGTTCCCCGCCCGGATCTGGTCGTCCTTGCTCGCGCCAGTAATGAGGAAGTGCTCGATGTTGTTGTAGAAGGTTCGTTCGCCCCCCCAGAACGGGGAGTCCGGAGTGCTTCGGAAAAACTCGCCGTTGACATTTTGAAAGCTGCTCGGGCCGGTGCTGGAAATGCCGCCGGAAGTGGGCAAGTCCTCGCGGGAGAAATCGATGCGCAAGGTGTCCTCGCCCGCGCCTCCGTCGACACGGTCCGGGCCACTGGTCGGTCCCGTGAAGTAACCACCGCCGTGCAAGGGATCGATGAGGTTGGGCCCGGCGTCGCCGGTAATGTCGTCCCCGTATTCGGTGCCGATGATGTTCTCGATCCCGTCGAGGATCGTAGGGGCCGCGGCGTTGTTGTTCACTCCGGTGGCAAGGTTCACGATGATACCGACGATCCGGTCCCCGCTGGGCGGGTTGTTCAGGGTGTGGGCGGCGACGTGCAGACCCTCGAAGGAAACGGTATCGTTGCCAGGGCCGCCCTGGATCGAATCGCCTCCGACCCCGACCAGGCGCGTCTGACCGCCGATCGTCTCGAACCTGGGGTAGGGGACTTGCGGGAACGGGAGAGGCGGGGACGGAGCATCGCCGCCCCCATTGACGAAATCGTCTCCCCCCCCTCCGTCAATGAGATCGTAACCGAGGCCGCCGTGAATCCGGTTCGCATCCGCGTCGCCGGTGAGGGTGTCGCCGAAGGCCGAGCCTTCCAACCCTTCGATGCCGTCGAAGGTGTCTCCCGCCGCATCCCCCCCGGTCGCCGCTCCGGTGGCGAGGTTCACCTGGACCGGCGCGGGCGAGCGCCAGTAGGAGGCGATGTCCCGGCCGCTTCCGCCGATCAGCTGGTCGCCGCCGGTCCCGCCTTCGAGTACGTCGTCTCCCCCGCGGCCATCGAGGACGTCGCTGCCGCCGAGGCCATAAAAGATGTCCGTCTCCGGACGTCCGATCAGGGTATCATTGAAATGGGTGCCCTCGATCTGCTCGATCGAAAGGAAGACATCGCCGAAGGCGTCGTTGGTGAAAAGTCCGATCGAGAAATCGATGAGCACGTTGCTTTGCGACCCGGCATAGGTGGCAGCGTCCCAACCGTCGCCCCCGTCAAGGAGATCGGCACCGGGACCCCCTTCGAGCAGGTCGTCCCCCTCGTCGCCGCGGAGGGTGTCGTCGCCCGCCCGGCCGTCGAGGACATCGCGTCCGACGCCGCCCGCCAGAGTGTCCGCCCCGAGACCGCCGGTCAGGCGGTCGTTGCCGGCATTTCCGATCAGGTGGGCGGGGCTGACCACATTTCCCGCCAGCGAAATGCTATCGTCACTGGCCCCTCCGTCGCCACGAATGATTCCGTTGACCGGGCCGTAAGGCAGGACGCCGAAGGCATTGCTCGATTCGCCGGCCACCCCATAAGTGACGCCAATATGCTCCGCGCCCGCACCGCCGGAGAGATGCGTGAGATTGAACTCCTCGGCCCCGTCGCTGACATTCCCCACCACCCGCCGGAAGGCCTCGGGCCCGATGTGAAGAACGGCATCGCCGGTGGAAATGCGGGCCAGGATCGGCTTCGGATCTCCCGGCCCGAGACACGAGAACGAATAGTCGGCGAGGGTTCCGCGCGGTCCCTCGTAGCTCCAGGTGTGCGAGAAGGGGTAAACCCCCACGGTCGCGTAGGCACGCAACCCGAAACTCAGGACGCCGCTGGCTTCGAACACGCAGAGTGGCGAGACATTGAACTGGCCGATGAACTCGTCGACGTGCACCCGCCGGTCTCCGTTGGTGTCCGCGAGGGTCACCTTCACCGTCGAGCTTACACCGCCGCCCGCGCCAGCCTCACCCACCACGACATTGACCGCGAGCGAGGCGTCGATCGCGGCATTCAGCTCGGCGATCGAGATCGGCTGCCCCATCGTGTTGGTTGGCACTTTCATGTAGAAGCCGTTGAAGATCTGCGAGGGATCGCCACTGCCCGCGAACTGCACGAGGCCCTGGGTGTCGAAACCGAAATCGAGATCGAGCCGCACATTGCCGTTGCCCTTCAGGCGGACGCCGATCGGGCCGATCAGCTTGATGAATTCGTCGAGGCTGTAGAGCGGAATGTTCTGGGTCGCGTTGTCCATCGTGAACAGGTCGACATCGCGACCAAGCAGGAGTTGGAAGGCGATCTGCGGAGTGTCGAGAAGGGGAAACCTCAATCCCTGTCCGTTCGGACCGCCCCCGGGCGGGGACACGGGAAAGCTCGCCAGGCTGTTGAGGAAATCTGCGGCCAGCGGGCTCTGGAGGGCGGCGGTGGCGGCGGTGCGGATCTGGCTGGGGATGTTATTGCGGAGTTGAAAGGCCGTGCCGCGCGGATCGGAACCGCCGAGATTGAAGTCCCCCAGATCGATCTCCACGTTTGTCGCTCCGCTGGTCGGAATTGCGTTGCTGATCTCGATCACCTTGGCCAGCACGTCGAATTGATCCGCCTGTGCCTGGGTGAGCGCTCCATTGGCGACCGCGAGTTGGAGAAGGGATTCCGGAACCGCAGGGTTTAGGCCATGCAGATTGGTCAGGAGGGGATTCGGCTGCATGACGGCCTGGATCACCGGCTGCAAGGGCGTGGACAGGGCGCGCACCTCCTCGAGCACCGGGCGGGCGAAATCGGAAAAGAATGAGCCGAGGTCGAGTTTCACGTTCCTGAAGGCAACGGCTGGCACGGCACCGAAACTCGTGTTCGCGTCGCCCGCGATGACCGGCGCGTTCGAGAAACTCCAGCCGAAGTTCAGGTCCGCCGAAAAGGCCGGGAAGCGCGCGGCCCCGAGGTCGCTGGCAAGATTGAGGTTGATCGCGGCGCTCCCGGAGAAAACGGCATCGACGAGGTCGCCGCCAAGTTCGGAGATCCGCAGCCGGTTGTCGGCACCGCTCGGATCGAGGAGATCCAAAGTGAACGTGCCCGCGAACATCGTGGGCGGCACCCCGTCGCCGTCCGTCGCCGATTCATCGGTGAGGCGAAAGCGCAGCCGCGAAAGCATCGCCGAGGCGTCCAGTCCCGGAATCGTCGTCGTCATTCCAATCGTGAAGGCCGAGACGTTGTTGGTGGTATTGAGGTAGAATCCCTGCGCATCGACGCCGATGCTGAGAGCCAGGGAGTAGGCCAGCGTCGTCTGCGCCGAGCCTCCAGATTGCAATCCGAGGCCCGGAAGCCCGAGACCCGCGTCCAGGCCAATCCCGAAGGCGGGGAAGGCCCTGTCGGTGGTGACCGAAAGCTTGATGTCGACCGGATTCGCCGCATCGAGGTTCAAGGCGGTGAAGGTGATGCCCGCGCTCGTCAGGGCAGTGCCGATGGCCTGCTCAACCTGTGCCTTCGTAAAGCTGGCGGAACCCGTGAGCACTCCGAATCCGTCGTCCATCGCTCCTTTCAACCCTGTGACAAAATGCAGCGCCTCCAGGCCCTGTCCTGCGGCGGAAGCAAGATGATCTCCGAGGAGAGGGAGGGAGTCACCGAAGACCTGCGCGATCAGGTTCGCCTCGATGGCGGCCATCGCCAGTTCCAATCCCGAGCGGAACGCATCGATCTCCGCCTGGGTCGCGTTTCCGTTGATCCCCTGGGCCGCGAACGGGGGCGCGGCGGGGTCGATCCACGGCCACCAGCGTGGTCCACTGCTCGGCCAAATCTCCACTCCGTGGCCACCGCTCCGCCACTCAACCGGCATCCACCCGTTCGGCGAGAAGGCAATTTGCGCGGGCGATTCCCGGAGCTCCCGCCAATGCGGCGGACGAACGGAAGGTCCAACTTTCCAACCGCTCCCTCCGTCCCCCGACCCGGATCCTTCTCGGACACCTTCTTGGCGTGAGGGCGTGGAAGAGGTGGTATGAACCCCGTTCGAAACGGACCGCCGCGTTCTCCCGTCCTCGGGTTCGTGGACGAAAAGCCCGATGACTCCCGCCAGCATCACCAGCCCGCCGCAGGTGATCCCGATATTGGCTCCCCTCCTTAATCTTTCCGCGCCCTCGCCGCCGGACGATCGGGGTTGGAGGGGATGCGACCGACGGCTGGTGCTAATCCCTCTCATATTCTGAAAGACTATTTCTTATTTCAGAATTCGTCAAGGGGCGCGAAGCTCCCCATCCGATCATTTCCGAAGGGCTCGGCGAAGGAAGGGTGCGGTGCGGGAGGCTTTGGACTTTGCGACATCCTCGGGGGTGCCGGTGGCGACGAGTTGGCCGCCTTCGGCACCGGCTTCGGGGCCGATGTCGAGGAGGTAGTCGGCTTCGGCGATGAGGTCAAGGTTGTGCTCGATGACGACGACGGTGTGGCCATCGTCGACGAGGGCGTGGAGGACTTCGAGGAGCTTGCGGACGTCGGCCATGTGGAGACCGATGGTTGGTTCCTCGATGAGGTAGAGGTTGCTCAGGGGCGTGCGGTTCTGCCGCAGGCGGGCGTGCTGGGCGCGGGCCACGCCTTTGGTGAGCTGGGTCACGAGCTTGATCCGTTGGGCTTCGCCGCCGCTGAGGGTCGGGCTCGGCTGACCGAGTTGGAGGTAGCCGAGTCCGGTGTCGCGGAGGAGTTTCAGGGTGCGGAAGATTTTCGGGTGGGAGGAAAAGAAATCGGTCGCCTCTTCAATGGTCATGGCCATGACCTGTCCGATGTTTCTGTCGTTGTACTCGATCTCCAGCGTCGCCGCATTGTAACGCAGGCCGGCGCAGTTCTCGCACTCGACGTAACCGGTGGGGAGGAAGTTCATCTCCAGCTTGATGAGGCCGTTGCCGCCGCAGGTCTCGCAGCGCCCGCCCTCGTTGTTGAAGGAAAACCGGCTCGAGGTATAGCCGCGAATGCGCGCCTCGGGCACGACCGCGAAGAGTTTGCGGATCTCGTCGAAAACCTTGACGTAAGTGGCGGGCGTCGAACGCGAGGTCTTGCCGATCGGCGACTGATCGACTTCGTAAACAGCGGCGAACTGTTCCACACCCACGAGCGAATTCAGGTTGGAAGCCACCGCCTTGTCCTTCTTCTTCGCCAGCGCTGCCTCAACGGCGGGTTTCAATACTCCGCGCATGAGACTCGACTTACCCGAACCACTAATACCCGTGATTCCGGTAAGTCGCCCCACCGGAATCCGCACGTCGATGTTCTTCAAGTTATTCGCGGAAGCGCCTTTCAAAACCAGCCAGCCCGTCTTCGCAGTCTTACCCGGAAGTTTCCGCCGCTCGCCGCGCATCGGATGCCGGATCGGATCGCCCAGGGCCAGCGCCGTAGGCGACTCCCCCCCCGTTGACCCTTGACCCTTGACCGTTGACGGCCGGAAAAGCGCCTCCGTTTTCCCGGCATAGGTCACCTCCCCGCCGAACTTCCCCGCACCCGGCCCTAGATCGATGACATGGTTCGCGCGGCGCATCGTTTCCTCGTCGTGCTCGACGATGATGACCGAATTCCCGTGGTCGCGCAGGGCAGCGAGGGTATCGAGTAACTTCTCGTTGTCACGCGGATGCAGGCCGATCGTCGGCTCGTCGAGAACATAGAGGACACCGGTAAGATTCGAGCCAAGTTGGGCGGCGAGGCGGATGCGCTGGGATTCGCCTCCGCTGAGCGTGGTCGCGGCGCGGTCGAGCTGGAGATAGCCGAGTCCGACTTCCTCCATGAAACGAAGCCGCTGCGAGATCTCGGGGAGGATGTCGCGCGCGATCAGTTTCTGCGATCCGGAGAAATCGAAATCCTCGATGACGGCGCGGGCGTGGCCGACGGAGAGGTCGGCGAGGTGCTCGATCCCGAGTCCGTGGACGAGGACATGCCGCGCGGTTTCATTGAGCCGGGCCCCGTCGCAGGCCGCGCAGGGCACCTTCTCGGTTTCCTCGACGCGGGACATGCGCATCTCCTCTTCCAGTTCGGCGGCCTGGACAGAGTCGGCGTGCTGGGTGTCGAGCGCGGCCACGGCACGGGTGTGGAAGCCGTAGCCGCGGCATTCCGAACACCAACCGTGCGGGCTGTTGTAGGAGAACAGACGCGGGTCGAGTTCCTCGAAGGCTTCGCCGCAAGTGGGACAGGACATTTCCGAGCTGAGCACCTGGAAATGCTTCGAGGCATCGAGGATGCGCGCCGTGCCTTTGCCGATGTGCAGCGCTTTCTCGATGAGTTCCTGGAGCGCCTTCACGCCAACGCCGGGTTCGATGACAGCGACGACCACGTCGATGCTGTGTTCCTTGAAGCGCTCGAGTTTCTTGAAGTTCGCCGACGGTTTGAACTGGCCATCGACAAAGAGCATCGCGAAGCCCTGTTTCTCGGCCCAGACCGCAACGTCGGTGTGGAAGCCCTTCCGCGCCTTGATGACGGGGGCGAGAAGCTGCACCGGCCCGCGCTTCAGGGCCGCGCGCACCGTCGCAGCGATGTGGGTCAATGATTGCTTCTCCACCGCGACGTTGCACTTCGGGCAATGCTGTGTCCCCGTCTTGGCCCAGAGAAGACGGAGAAAATGGTAGACTTCGGTGACGGTGGCCACGGTTGATTTTCCCCCGCCGCGACTGATCCGCTGCTCGATGGCCACTGTCGGCGGAAGCCCTGAAATGGCATCAATCTCCGGCTTCTCCATCTGCTCGACAAACTGCCGCGCGTAGGTGGACATGCTATCGAGAAACCGGCGTTGTCCTTCCGCGAAGAGGATGTCGAAGGCCAAGGTCGACTTCCCCGAGCCACTTAGACCCGTGATAACAACTAACTCGTCGCGGGGAATCTCGATGTCGATGTTCTTCAGGTTATGCTCGCGCGCGCCGAGGATCTGGATAGAGTTTTCCGTTTTCCGTTTTC
>JAHEDC010000300.1 GCA_024641425.1 Verrucomicrobiales bacterium
TGCGGAACGTCGTCCAACTCATCGAGCGCCCCGGCTGATCGGTCGATCCCGTGCCATCCGTGCGGGCGGGATTGAAATTCACGTAGCTCGGAACCCAAATGTCGCCGCTCCGCACCTCGACCCGGTAATACGGCGAAGACGCCAGGCCCTCGGGAACGGGGAAGACGCCGACACCCGCCCGAGCGGGCAGGGGAGGCAGTAGGGCGAACAACGTAAGCAAAATCCGGCCTTTCACAGCCGCCCTTATCCCAGAATCCGTCGTGGAGGGCAATAGCGCCTTCGTCCCTCCCGCCGCCATCGATCATGTCCTCTGTTTACACCCGACTGCCTCGTACGCGCGATTCGAACCGATTTTCGCCGTGCACGTCTAAATCACCGTCGATCGCCCAGGAGGACGGTTCGTTGGGCGAAGGAAATCTGCTGGCAGAGCGGTTGGAAGTCGCCTAGCTTCGATTCCCTTTCCCACGCCCTTTGCCACTACCTCCCTCCCGATTGAACTACCAGGAAAAAGCCCGCCGGGTCATCCAGCTTGAGATCGATGAACTCGCGCGCCTGCTCGAACGCGTCGGCGAACCCTTCGACCACGCCGTGGAGACGGTGAAAAACGCTCTCGGACAGGGGAAAAAAGTCGTCGTCGTGGGAGTGGGGAAATCCTACAATATCGGGCACAAGATCGCGGCGACCTTCAATAGCACCGGGACCACCTCCGTCGTGTTGAACAGCCAGAACGCCCTCCACGGTGATCTCGGCCTGGTGAGCGACGGCGATGTCGTCATCGCATTGAGCTATAGCGGGGAGACCGACGAGCTGCTCGCCCTCCTCCCGCACTTGAAACGTTTTTCCGCCTCCATTCTTGCCTTCACCGGCGACCCCGGGTCCACCCTGGCGCGGAACAGCGACATCGTCCTCGACGTGGGTGTCGAGCGTGAGGCCTGTCCGCTCAATCTCGCTCCGACCTCCTCCAGCACGGTCATGCTCGTCCTCGGCGATGCCCTGGCCATGGTGCTTCTGGAGGCGCGGGGGTTCGGCGAAGAGGATTTCGCACGCCTCCACCCGGGTGGGTCGCTGGGGCGCGTGCTTCTCACGCGCGTCTCCGACATCATGCGCAAGGACGCCCAGATCGCCTGGGGAGGTGAAGGGGAAGCCGTGCGCGAAATCCTTGACAAGATGACCCGCGCCCGTTGCGGCGCCGCTCTTATTCGCACGGAATCCGGCATGCTGGCGGGGATTTTCACCCACGGCGACTTCGTCCGCGCCATCCAGGCCGACCCCCTGGCACTCGATCGTCCGGTCGAGGCCTTCATGACCCGCCGCCCCGTCTCCATCGAGGCCGACAAGCTGGCCGCCGAGGCCCTGCAAGTTCTCGGCGAGCACCGCGTCGACGACATCGTCGTCCTGGGATCGGACGGAAAACCGGTCGGACTCGTCGATACCCAGGACCTGAGCCGTCTCAAGATTTTGTAGTCGCCCCCCGCCCCGGCGCTTGACGCTGGCCGAAATCGGCCATTAGTAAGCGCTCTCAAACCACCGCAAAACCCGCATCCCGAATTTCCCATGGCAGCCGTCACCGCAACCAACATCAAGAGAGGCCAGTGCATCAAGTACCAGAATGAACTGGGCATCGTGACCGATACCGAACACCGCACGCCCGGCAAGGGCAACGCCCTCATCATGGCCACTATCCGTTCGCTTCAGAGCGGCAAGACGAAGGCCATCCGCTTTGCTTCCGACGACAAGGTGGATGTGATCGAGACCGACCGTCAGAAGCTGGAATACAGTTACACCGATGGCATGGGCTACTTCTTCATGGATCCGGTCAGCTTTGAAACGGTGGAGATTCCAGCCCGCCTCCTCGAGGACTCCATCGATCTCCTCATCGAGAACCTCCCGGTCGAGGTGCTCTTCGTCGAGGGCAACGCCGTTGCGGCGGATCTTCCGGCCAACGTCGATCTTCTGATCACCCAGTCCTCAGAGGGCATCAAGGGCGATACCGCCAATAATCCGCAGAAACCGGCGACTCTCGAGACGGGCAAGGTCATCCAGGTTCCGCTCTTCGTGAAGGAAGGCGACCGCGTGCGCGTGGATACACGCACGGGGAAATACGTCAGCCGCGTCTAAACACCCCATTCCCGCAGCCGCCGCGGCGAGGGCCGGCACGTTCGAACGTTGTCGAGGAACAAGCCCAGCCGCTCTCCCGCCAGCCGCTCTCCGTCCCGATATGGGAAAACGAAGCGCGGCGGGAGCAGGCTTCGCGCCATCGCGACCGGTGCCGCCCGCCTTCCCTGGGAGGCACTCGCCCTCTCTTTGGGCTGGCTGCGTCCCGTCCTCGGCCTCCTCCTCCTGCCACTGTGCGCGGTCACCACGCGCACCTTTCTCGCCGCCTTTGACTCCTCGCAGGGGGCGGGAGGCGTCATTGCCTCGGCTCCCCTCTGGTTCTTCTTCGTCGGAGCCACCATGTGGGCCATCGCCTTCTGGGGCCTCCCGCGGCCCCTTTACCTCTATGTCCTCGGTCATGAACTGACCCACGTCCTTTTCGTCTACCTCTGCTTGGGAAGAGTCGCCGATTTCAAGGTGCATCGCGACGGCGGCTATGTCGTCACGGACAAGAACAACCTCCTTATCTCGCTTTCGCCCTACTTCATCCCCTTCTACTCCCTTCTTGTCGTCGCCGGATTCGGAATCGCGGCGATCTGGATAGATCTCGCCGCCTACTACCCGGCCTCGCTCTTCTGGGGCCACATCGGATTCAGCTGGTCGTGGCTCTTCTTCGGCCTCGTCGGCGTGACCTGGGCCTTTCACCTCACCTTCACCGCCTGGATGATCACGAAGAGCCAGCCGGACCTGCGGCAAAACGGCCTCTTTTTCTCCCTCGTTGTCATCTATCTCGGCAACGTCCTCGTTCTCTCCGTTCTCCTTGTTCTCGCCGATCACGCCCTGACGGCCCGGGCGTTCGGCGAGGCCTGGCTCGGCAACGCGCTCAGTTTCTGCCGTCGCGTGGCGGCCCTTTTCCAAACGGCCGGCAACTCAGGAACGGGAGACTGAGAAGGGCGAAGAACGCGAGGGCCAGACACAGCAGCACCGGAACATAGAAGGGCCACTCCCCCATCGCGTTCATCAGCGACTCCGCGGGCTTCTCGCGCAGGAACCCGTAATTCTGTCCCGTGAGAAAATCCACGAACCCCGCCACCGCAAGGTAAAGCAGCGCCCAGAGACACATCCGCCGATAGACACCCGGCCGGGGTTTCCAGCGGAGGCCGAGGGGCAGGTAGAGCGAGCCGATGACGACACTGGAATGCAGGAGGAAAAAGGAGAAAAACGTCGGATGCGGGAATCCGATGGCCAGCGCGGGCGTAAGCAAGCCCTGAGTCGTGCCCGCGAGTCCAAAGAAGTAGACGACTTCACAGGCTGCGGCCCGTCCCCAGAACAGGGCGATGAAACCGGCAATGGCCGCCCAATCGCAGAGGTGCATCGGAAGCATCACGTCATCAACGGAATAGCCCGTGACATAGCGAGTCAGAATTGTCGTGGGATAGCTCCACAACATGGCAAGGCCCAACGCGACATTCTGCCAGAGAACAACCCGCGGGAAGTGCCCGCTCCGCGCAACGAGGATGAGCACGAGCCCGAGCCCCGCCGTGACCCCCAAGGCCCCGAGGTGAGCGGGGCCGAAGAGATGGAAAGCGGGATCCTCAGCGGACATCGGCCACCATCGCGCCGTTTCCGTCAGCGACAAGGCCATACTCCCGCAACCTTAGGCCGGAAGGAGAACGCCGGAGTCCTCACAAAACGGACACTCCACCATTTCACGGAGCGTGAAGAGAGAGAGCGTCTCGTCTCCCGCGATACCCGGAATCTCGCTGACACCCACGAATTCGAAGAACCGCTCCAATCCGCGTTTTGTCGTTCCACTGATCAGACAGGCCGTTCCCAGGCGCCGGTTGAGGCCCTCAACCCGTGCCGCCATCTCGACGGCCTCGCCCGTGGCAAAATACGCCATGCTGCCCGCTTCCGCCGCATCACCGACTTTGGCGAAACCACTGTGAATCCCGATGCCGAGTTGGAGCGGCATTTCCCCTTCCTCCCGCCACTCCGTGACCAATCGCGTGTGCTCGCGATGGATCAGCACCGCCGCATGCACCGCGTTCAGGCGATGCTCACCGGCATCGCCAAGGGCGCCGAAAGTGGCCATGAAGCCATCGCCGGTGAATTTGTCGAGGGTTCCGCCATTGCTGAAGACGGCGTCCACCATGACCCGGAAATACTCGTTGAGAAAGGGGACGATCTCGTCGGATTTCAGCGATTCCGCCAAGGCGCCCATGTCTCGAATATCGCAGAAAATAACCGTCACTTCCTTCTCATGGCCGGCGCTCCCCGGAAGATTCCGCGAGCTAAGGATCTGCCGCGAATAGTCCCGGGAAACATGTCGGGACAGTGCTCCCTTCAAGGCCAATTGCTGCTCCAACGATTTCGCCATCGCGTTGACCGCAAGACCTAGCTTCCCGAACTCGTCCTTTCTTGTCACGGTAACGCGTTCACCGAGTTCGCCCCTCCCGATGCGCGCCAGCGCGTCAACGATTTCGGATACAGGACGGGTCGCCCACCGCGCCAGGGCAATGCTACCCCCGATACCGACCAGCAAGGCCAGCGATCCCGCGAAGGCGGATTGGCTGAAAACGAGATTCGTTTCGGCCATCACTTCGTCGGCGCGAATGTCGATGCCCACCATGGCCACAACCTTGCCGTTCTCGTCTTTCAAGGGCGCGCTGCCGCTCAGCCAGGAACCAAAGGCGTCATGGGTGAAATCGCGATCCGCAAACGAATGCGGCACCAGCTCGGGCTTCGCGTCGAGCGGATTGTCGGCCTCATAGACAAACGGGTCGCCGATCAATGACTTCCGGTCGCCCCTTTCCTCGGCGTCCACCACGTAGACCCAGTTTCCCGATCCCTCAGGCCCCGGCCTCACGGTATAGATGAAGGAAACCTCAAATCCTTCCCGGCGGTATCGATCCCGCACGTTCCTCAGCGCCTGCTCCACCTTGCGGTAGGCCTCGCTGCCTTCCTCACCTGCATTCCGGATCGATTCGTGCAAGGCAACGTCCACCCGCGCGGCCGCGTCCGCCGCGATCAGCCTCACGTTCCTCTGGATTTGCTCGACCATAAGCTGCCGCCCTCCCTGGAAAACCACCGAGAGCACGAGCGCGCAGGTGAAGGTTACGAGCGCGATGCTAAACAGGAGTATTTTTGTTCGGTATGTCAAAATCGATGGATCCTCTTTTCGCATAGGCGGGATCTGCCAGTCGTTTCGACCGGCATGCGGCAACTTCCCCGGGCCTAGGGTGCGTTTAATTATAGATTATATGATAATTTATAGAAATTCAACGAAATTCCGCTTCCCCTCGCACGATGAGGCTCCTTTGCGCCATGACGGTGCTCGACGATTGCACCCTCCGGCCTTTTGTTGGATTTATCCGAAAGCACCCCCACATTCTCCCGTCCCGAAGCACTCCCCGTGAAACGCAATTCCCGCTCCCACCATCCAAACCAGCGCCGCCACAGCCACACGGATTTCGAAGCCGAAGCCCGACCGCGCACTGAGGATTATCTCTTCGACGATCTGCTTCCGTCCCTCGAGGTTCCCTTCCTCCTCATTCTGGACCAGGTGCAGGATCCCCACAATTTCGGGGCCTGCCTCCGCTCCGCCGATGCGGCGGGCGTGGATGCCGTCATCGTGCCGAAGAACCACTCCGTCGGCCTCACCGAGACCGTACGCCGGGTCGCCTGCGGCGGTGCCGAGAGCGTTCCCGTCGTCCAGGTCACGAATCTCGCCCGCGCCATGCAGCGACTCCAGAAGGCGGGGCTCTGGCTTGTCGGCACCGATGACGGTGGGGAGCGCACCTTGTATGACTTGGATCTCACGGGCCCCCTTGGGATGGTCATGGGTGGCGAGGGCAAGGGAGTGCGCCGCCTCACGGGCGAGAATTGCGATTTTCTCGCCCGCATTCCCATGCGTGGCACCGTCGAATGCCTCAACGTTTCCGTCGCCACGGGCGTCTGCCTCTTCGAGGCCGTTCGCCAGCGCGAGACCAAAGCCGGCGCCTGATCGCGCTTCGGTGGACGAATGCGTTTGACTTCGATCCCGAAATCGTTTGATCTCTGAAGCGATGTCCCTAAAGGAAACCGCCCCCTCCTCGATTCCAGCCACGTCAGATGGCGACGGTGAGCGCGCGGACGAACTCCAACTCGTCGAGGCCGCCCTTTCCGGCGACGAGGCCGCGGCGACGAAGATTCGCTCAAGGGAACGGAACAGCTACCTTGAAACCATCCTCCGCCGCCGCGGGGCGAGCCCGACGGAGGCGCAGGACATCGTGGCCGACGTGTGGGCGGATTGCTTCGATTCGAACAAGAACCGCGGCTCCCTCCTCGAACGCTTCCACGGTAAGGGCCCGCTGGAGGGCTTCCTCACCCGCACCGCCCTGAACCGTCTGATCGATTACAAGCGCCGGGGAAAATTCCGTGGCGAGCTGCCCCAACAAGCGAACCGGGAGACCGGCCAACCCGCCGATGCCTTCGACTCCCTGCCGAGCGGCGACGACGACGGCCTGGCGGCGGACGACTCCCTCGTCACGCTCCTCCGCGACGCGCTCGTCCATGCGTTCGCCAACTGCGATCCGGAGAAACTGGCTATCCTCCGGCTGGTCAACGTCTATGGCATCGACCAGGCGACAGTCGGCCGGATGTGGGGGTGGTCGCAGAGTAAAATCAGCCGCGCCCTGAGTGCCCTCATGGAGGAAGTGCGCGACGCCACTCTCGCGGAAGTCCATCGCACGGACCCGTGGCTGGAGCTGCATTGGGAAGACTTTGTTGCCCTCTGTCGCCAGAGCAACGATATCTTCGTCGGCGAATAAGGCCCGCATGCCGAATCCCGCCCTCGAAACCCTCTTACTTGCCTTCGCGGGCGAGGATGCCCTCGCCATTCCGTCGCGCGGGCTTTTTCTCGGTGCCGAAGCGCATCCCGCGCTGATGGCTTGGCCTGAATTACACGGCTGGCAACCCCACAAGCCGACCGCGGACGCCTGGACGCGCGCGGGCTTTCCCCGCTGCGACACGCCGGAGGGCCACTGGCCACTCATCCTGCAATTGCCGGGAAAATCCCGGGACGAGGTGCTGGCGGGCTTCGCCAGGGCATGGGAATTGGTGGAACCCGGCGGGGCGCTCGTCGCCGCGATGGAGAATGGCGGAGGCGCAAAACGCTTCGAGAAGGAACTCGCGGGCGCCGTCGGGGGCCTCATCTCAAGGCAGAAGAACAAATGCAGGGTCTTCGTCGCACGGAGAGACGCCAACGGTCCCGCCACGATGCCCGCAGAATGGCTCGAGGCGGGGCGTCGGCACACGATTCCGTCGACGCAGTTCGTCACCGAACCCGGCATCTTCAGTGCGGGCCGGATCGATCCGGGATCCCAGCTCCTTGCGGAGGCGCTGCCGATTGGCCTGAAGGGAAAGGTCGCCGATCTTGGCGCGGGATGGGGTTACCTCGCCGATGCCCTATTACGCCGCTGCCCGGCTGTGGAACAGGTCGATCTCTACGAGGCGGATTCGCGGGCGCTCGACTGCGCGCGCGTCAACCTCGCCGGACGGGCCCGGCCACTGAAATTCCATTGGTTCGACGTAGCGACGGGCCTCCCGAAACGCTACGATGCCATTGTCATGAATCCGCCCTTCCATTCCGGACGCAGCTCTGATGTCGGACTCGGCCAGGCGTTTCTCAAGGCCGCCGCAGCCGCGCTCGTTCCCGGCGGCGAGTTGTGGCTCGTCGCCAACCGCCAGTTGCCCTACGAGTCGGTTCTCGATGCGTGCGGACTGCGCCGGTCTCCTGCCGGCGGCGATGCCACCTACAAGCTGATCCGCGCCGTCCGATGAAGCTGGTGCGCCTGCTCGCGAACCTCGGCTACGGCTCACGGAAGGAAGTGCAACGCCTGATCCGCGACGGCGCCGTCACCGACGAGAGCGGTCGCATCCTAATGGACGGTGAAGCTCCGGCGCATGGCAGTATCCGTCTCGACGGCCAGCCGCTCGATCCTCCCGCGCCCCTGACGATCATGCTCAACAAGCCCGACGGCTACACCTGTAGCCTCAACGATCCGGGCGAC
>JAHEDC010000301.1 GCA_024641425.1 Verrucomicrobiales bacterium
CCCGTAGAGGATATTCTTCCCCGATCGCCGATCCTCGACCATCCCTTCCTTCTTCAACTGCGCGAGCTGCGTCGAAATCCGCGATTGCCCCATCGCCAGGATCTCCTGTAACTCCGCCACCGACAACTCCTGCTCCCGCAAAACCCGCAGAATCCGAATCCGCGTCGGATCGGCCAGCAATTTCAGGGATTTGAGGAAAGAGGGCACTGGGTTGGTTATTCGTGAATGGTTATTGGTTAATGGGGTGATTCGTCGCGAGCCGAAGACTATTAACCAATAACTACTCCGCTGCCGCCCTCTTCAGCTGCGGGAATAGCACCACATCGCGGATCGACTCGACTCCGGCCAGCATCATCACGAGGCGATCGATACCGACGCCGATGCCGCCGGCGGGCGGCATGCCGTGCTCGAGGGCGAGGATGAAGTCCTCGTCGATGGCCTGCGTCTCGTCGCCTGCCTGCGCTTCGAGGCGCTCGCGCTGGACGATGGGGTCGTTCAATTCGGTGTAACCGGGCGAAATTTCCTGGCCGTTGATGATCAGCTCATAGACATCGACGACGTCGCCGTCCGCCTTGTTCTGCCTCGCGAGCGGGACGAGTTCCTTCGGGACATGCGTTACGTAGAGCGGATCGAAGGTTTTCTCCTCGATCAGTTTCTCGAAGACCTGCTGCGTCACCTCGTGATCCTCCATCGCCGGCGAGATTTCGACGTGGAGTTCCTCGCAGCGCGCGCGGCGGTCCTCCGGCGTCATCTCCCACCAGCGGGCGTCGACCGATTTCAGCAGATTGTGGTAACTCTCCCGCTTCCATGGCCGCGACAGATCGATCGTGCGCGTGACCTCGCCCTGGTGGTTCTTGTGCTCGATCTTCAGGCCGCCGCAGAATTTCTCCGCGAGGTGGCAGACCATGTCCTCGACGAGATCAGCCATACCCTCGAAATCGCTGTAGGCCCAGTAAGCCTCCAGCATCGTGAACTCCGGATTGTGGCGGCGGCTGATCCCCTCGTTCCGGAAATTCCGGTTCAATTCGAAGATCTTCGTCATGCCTCCGACGAGGAGGCGCTTAAGGAAAAGCTCGGGCGCGATGCGCATGAAAAGTGGCATGCCGAGCGCCTTGTGGAAAGTCTCGAACGGCTGCGCCGCCGCCCCGCCGGGAACATCCTGCAACATCGGGGTCTCGACTTCGAGGAAGCCGCGATCCTGAAGGAAACGCCGGATTTCCTGCACCATGAGCGAGCGCTTGAGAAAGACCTCGCGGCTGTCCGCGTTCGACATCAGGTCGAGATAACGCCGACGGTATTTCAACTCGCGGTCGCCCACGCCATGAAATTTGTCCGGCATCGGTCGCAGGGCCTTGGAGAGGACGGTGAACTTCTCCACCTTCACCGTCGGCTCCCCGACCTTCGTGTTGAAGGTCTCGCCCTCGATCCCGATCCAGTCGCCGAGATCGAGCAGCTTGAAGATCTCGAAGGCCTCGTCGCCGACCGCGCCCATGTTCAGAAAGCACTGGATGCGCCCGCGGAAGTCGGCCACGTCGAAGAAGTGGCTCTTCCCCATGTCCCGGTGCGCGCTGATCCGGCCCGCGATGACGACCTTCTTCCCCTCCGAGAAATCCGCCCGCAGCTCGCCGATCTCATCGGTGATCGGGAATTTCCCGCCATAGGGATCGACGCCGAGCGCGCGCAATTTCGCCAGCTTCTCGCGGCGCACGGCCATCAGTTCGCGCTCGGTCGTTCCGGCGGCATGGGGAGTCGGGTTCGGGCTTTTCGTTTCTTCCATAGGGTTCAGGTGCAATCGCCCATACCAAGCACCAGCCAAGCCGATTCACAAGGGGGAATCCGATGCCCCCGCCGCCCCGATCACAGCGAAATGCTCTCCGGAAAGTCCGGGCAAAGCGCCGACTTTTCCGCCGGCGGTTCGCAGTCCGCCAGGTAGAAGCTCATGCTCCCCCGATGGCAGAGCCAGAATTCCTTCGCGCCCGCCTCGAAGTAAAGACGGCGCTTTTCCTCCATTTCCTCCCGCGTGTTGGACGGCGAAACGATCTCGACACAGATCTCCGGAGCGGAGGGGAGGCAGACGCAACCTTCCGGCAGGGCGGCGAGGAAGTCCGCCGAAGCCCACGTCGCATCGGCGAGGCGGATGCCTTGGCTGGTGGAGATGGGGGTCTCGGTGGAGATGCCTCCCGCCGGGAGATAGCGTTTCAGGACGGTTCCGATTCCAAATTGGTAACGTCCGTGGTCATACGCGGGAGGAGGGGACATGATGATTCTTCCAAAGCGGTCGGTTTCGACCCGCCCGACGTGTTTTCGCGCTTCGGGATCGTCCTGCAATTCCTCCCAGCGCCGCAGATTGAAATCGGTGCGGGGTTCCAGGGTCGGCAATTCCATGAGCACGCTCATGCTGGGAATATGACGCCAGAAATCCCCGAGTGCAAGCTCCCCGCTTACACAGCATTCGATCTCCCCCCACCGTATCCCACCGACATACGCGACACCGGGTGCGGAAATGATGCCAGCGTAACCTGGAAACCTGCCACTCCCGAGGCTGGAGTCCCGACAACGCAGCTACCGCGACTTCAATCCTCCGGCCTCGAACGTCGCCGAGCCCGAAGCTCCGTGAAGCGCGCTCACGGACTGCGGAGGCGGACGAAAAGCCGCAGGGTCGCCTGCGGTTCCTGGAATCCGAAACTGAGGTTTCCGTTTGGTTCCGCGATCTTCGTCTCAACGGTTTGCCACGTTATGAGGTCGGTCGATTTCTGCAGCGTATTCGACGAGCCGGGAGAACTCCGGGCGGTTACCGAAATCGCGTTCGGGTTGCCGACGAGGGGAAGGGGCGCAATCGTGATCCCGGTGATCACAAGGGGTATGATCGCCGGCGGCACGGCCACCTTCGTCAGCACAACATCGTTACCGTCCTCGCCGACGTAGCTAATGGTAAAACCACCGGATCCGCTGCCGAAGGGGAGAAACGCTCCTTCGGGCAGGCCGGTGAAGGTGCCGGTGATCGGTCCGGCCCCGTTCTTGTCGATAACACGCAGTTGCGTCCCCGTGGGCGGGTTGACTCCAAAGTCTTGGAGGGTGAGGAGCGCGCCGCCTAAGTTCACGGTCCCCACGACCGCGAGCCTGCCGCTGCGGGCACCGCCCTGACCATCGCTCCCGATCCGCGCGTTCAGCGTCGTCGCGCCGTTGAATGCGACCGAGGGCGTGCGCAGGGCACCCGTCGCGGAAGGGACGAGATCGACCCGACCGCCGCCCGCGAGGCTCGCCAAGGGTCCGATCTCCACGTTGGTGACATCGAGGAAATCCGGTTCGAGCGTGCCGCCGTCGAGTTTGATCGCGTGGCCGATGTTTGCTCTAACCGTTGTCCGGCCACCCGCGAGTTCCATCGGGATCGCCGTCGTCGACAGGAAGCGCAATTCGCCCGTGCCCGTCTTGCGGATGAGTCCGCTGCCGGTCTTGGAAACGGGGGCAATCTCCGCAAAAACCAGCCTCATTGTATCCGCGACATCGAGTAGGCAAGGCGCACCCGCAAGACTCAAGGGAACCCGGATGTTCGCGAACGCTTCCCCCGGGGTCGAGACCAGCGAGATGTTTCCCGCGATCTTCAGCAGCGATCCGTTGTTGCCCTTTATTTCGCCACTACCGGACATGGTGACGGCTCCAATCGTCTCGGTGCGACTCAGTCCGATGAGGTTCCCGATCCTCAATTCCGCAGATTGCTCGATAAAAACCTGACAGTTGTCGGCGATCTGTTCGTCCTGCCGTGTCTCGAAGAGACTGGAGAGAGTCGGCACTCCCTCCAAGAGGGTCAAATTCTCACACGGCACTGCTGCGACCCCGGGCGACTTGTCGGCGACCACAGCGCCGAAGATGCTCATCGAGCCGGAGAAAGTATTGGCAGCGGATCCGGTGATCTCCAGATTGGGCTGATCGCTGCTTCTAACTATATGCAGATCACCTGTCCCACTAATTGGGCCGGCGAGCTCAAGATCGCCACCGTTTACTCCCAGATTGACATGCATTGCACCGGGGCCGTTGAGCTGGATTGGGCCTGAAAGTTTGCACCTCCCTGCCTGCAACATCACTTCACCTTCCGGCATAATCGTAAGTTGCTCCGGGACATCAAAAATATCGAAGGGAACGATTGTTCTATTCTCCAAGGAAAGTACGCCAAAGATGTTGGTACCAGCGGCCGTGTCGCCGAGATGCCCCTCATCAAACTGGCCTTCAAACAGAATCCCCCGCTTAAGGGATATCATACCGTCACCCGCTATGACCGTTGGTCCAGAATAGTCGTTGCGACCGTGGAAGTCGATACTGGATCCTAGCAGCGCTCTAACTCCACCCGTCCCACGGATCCGCCCTTCTACAAGTCCGCCTTTCCCGGCAAAGTTGAGAGTTTTCCCGTTCGTATCGATCTCATCTAATGCGTCGAGATGCAGCGTCCGGAGCAGGGTGAATGTCTGGTCTTGCGCAAGCACAAGCGAAGTATCAAGATCGGTGGTATCAGCAAGCGTCTCGATGTTGAAGTCCGTTTCCAGCCCGTGGGTGAGCCGAAACCGATTCCCCCGAACGGTGTATCCGGCTCCAATGAAAACCAGCCGGCGAAAAGTGGTATCGTTAGGGAAATCGTTGTTCACCCCTCGGTCGGTCAAGCCGATGCCGTCGGGGAAGACGAGGATGTCGCCGGCGACGGGGGCGATGTCGCCGACCCAGTTGGTCGGGTTCGTCCAGTTGTCGTTGGCGGTGGCGCCGCCGTCCCAGGTGTGAACGGCGCTGGTGATGGTAAGCGCGATGTCGTTGAGGTCGCCGCCGGTGTAGCTGATCGTGCCGATGGCCTGGAGCGGCGATCCGACTTCGACCTCTGTGCCTTGCGCGAGGCCGAAGAACGTGCCGGCGATGGCACCCGCGCCCGTCTTGGTGATGAGCCGGAATACCTGGCCTTTTGAGAGCACACCGGTCGCATCGACGGCGAGCGTGGCCCCGGAGATGGTGACCGCGCTCGCGGTGAGAGTGTTGGCCTGGCCCGCACTGGTGAGGTGGAAGACGCAGCGCGAGGTGCCGCCGAGCGTGGCGGTGCCGCTCGCGCTGAGGCCGCTCGCGTCCGGCTCGATGTCGCCAGCCGTGGCGTTGAGGCCGCCGATGCTCCCAGAGCCCATGAGCCTCCCGCCGGTGACAATGACGCTTGAAGGCAGGGTGCCATCGACGTCTAGCGTGCCGACGTTCAGATCGACCGCGCTGGAGGTGGTGACTGCACCGGCGAGCCGCAGCGTGCCGCCGCCGTTCTTGATGAGGCGCGAGCGCACCACGACGCCGCTGTTGGCGGTGGCGAGCACGACGGTGCTGGTGCCGTTGGTGGTGAAGGTGAGCCGCCGCCCGCTGAAATCGACAGCGCCGTTGAAGCGGGTGGTGCCGCTGAGGCAGGTGAAGGTCTGGTCGGCGGTCAGGGTCAGGGCCGGGTTGACGATGACATCGGGGAAGGTCGGCAGCGGGATGCTGAGGGAATCGATACCGCCGGAGATACTGAAGCCGTTGCCGCCAAGGGTGGTCCCGGCCAGCAGGCTGAGCTTCCCGCAGGTGAAGGCCGTCAGGTTGTTGGTGAGGACGGTCGGCGTGCCGGTGGACGGGAGAGTCAGGTTGTCGCCATCGGCAGGCATCCCATCCGGGTTCCAGTTGGCCGCGGTATTCCAATTGCCGTTCCCGCCGCCGCCGTCCTAGGCGCGGTCGATGGCGGAGACGCTTGACGCGGAGAGGGCCACGCAGGTGGCGAGGATCGGGATAGATGGCGATTTCATGGTTTTTTGGGGCGGGAAGCGAACGCGTTCATCGGGAAAATGGGCTTCGATGTTTCCGGTCATTGTTGCGCGAAGCGGAAGTATTGCTGGACCTCGGTTCGGGGAATGAAAAGCTGGAAGGACCAGGCTCCCGAAGGGTTGACGGTGGTTGACGTGTCGATCGTCCAGTTGATGAGATTCCCGCTTTTTTCCATCCGCACCGTGCTGCCGGGGGCCGCCGCCCCGCTGGCCATGACCCGGAAAACATCGTTGCCGAAGAGGTTCTCGGGAGTGGCGGAAAAGCTGGTCACCTGCGCTCCATTCCCGGGCTGGGGAGCCGTGAGCGCGGTCAATGTGATATCATTGCCCGTTCCACCGACATAGCTGATCCGGAAGTCCTGGAGGGAATCCGCCGGACGGACTGTCGCGCCCTCGGGAAAGCCGGCGAAAATGCCGCTGACGGGATCGCTGCCGGCGTTGTCGAGGATGGTCAGGATCGTGTTGACGGGAAGGCTCACTCCCGGAGCGGAGCGGACAAAAAGGAGGGTATTGGACATTCCCGCGTCACCAAGGAAAACGGCATCGTTCACCGTGATCCGGTCATGCCCGCTTCCGGCGGCGGTCCCTTCGACCTGGAACTCAAGGGCGCACGCCACCCCTTCGATCCGCTGGCAGTCCAGCATGCCCTCGATGGTGAGGCTTCCGGGACGCGCGCGGCTGTCGAAATCACCGGCGGAGAGCATCGAACCTACGAGGGAAACCGGTCCCTGACTGCCACTGGCATCGACACGGGAGCCCACGAAGCTATTGTTGAAATCCACGACGCTGGCGGTGAAGCCCTGGGAGATTGGCCCCGCGATGACGGCGTTCCCGCCGCTGACGATGACTCGCACCCCGGGCGCGACGCTTTGCAGCACCCGCACCGATCCCAGCGAGAGTGTCGCCGGAACGGTTCCGGTGACCGCACCATTGAGCACTGCGCCTTCGATTCGAAACGCGTGGGTGCCAAGGTCAAGGGCCGCGACGGACGCGAAGTTCCTGAGGAAGCCCGTCGTTTCCGAAGCCTCCGCCGAGGCCTCGACCGGGCAGGCAAGCGTCGCGGCAGCCTCGCCGCTTCCTCCGCTGCCGCGCGTCAGCCGCAGGGTGTTTCCGGAGATGCTCGCCTGAACGTTGGTCCCGATCTCCAGCGCGAAGACGCCGCTGACGAGGTCGTTCACGGACGCCAATCTCGACGGGGCAAGGCCGATCGGAAACTCGAGGACATCACCCGAGATCGGCGGGGTGCCCCGCTGCCAGTTCGCGCCCGCGCTCCACACATTGCCGGCGGTTCCCCCAACCCAGGTCGTGCGGCCGCCGGAGACTTCGGTCAGGCTGACGTCGTTGCCGTCCCCGCCCGCGTAGCGGACGCTGTAGCCCCGCACGCCCGCCGCATCCCGCACGATGGCACCCTCGGGAAGGCCAACGAAGACCCCGCTGACGGGATCGGTGCCGTCGTTGGCGATGATGACCGTCTCGCGGTTCGCCTGGAAGGGACGGGAGTCCGGCGCCACCGAGAGTGTCGCATCGAGCTGGACACTGCCGGTGACGGCCAGGCGTCGTGCCTCGCCGATCCCGGCGGGGGGAAAGCCGATCCGCAGGGTACCGAATCGCGGTGCCTCCGGGGGCGTCTCGATGCGGGTGAAGGCGACGCTGCCGGTCTCGAGGATGCCCGAGGGCTCGACGGTGCCACCGCCCGCCATCTCGAGCCGCGCGAGCGATCCGTCTCCCGTCAGGCGCCCGCCCGTCACGATGGTGGGGGACGAGGTCACGTTTCCCGATACAGCCAGGACTCCCGATTTCACCCGCGTGGCCCCAAGGTGCGCGAAAGGCTGGACGCCGGTGAGCGTCACCACGCTGGTCGTGAAGCCCTGCTCCAAAGTGAACCCGCCCGCCGAGGTCCCGGTGGCTCCGGCTTCCAGCGCGATGGTGGCCCTGGCCCCAGGGATCAGGGTGAGGACGCTCGAACCCAGATCCACGGCACCCCCTACCCTCAATTGCCCGTTGCCTAACAACATTTGGTCGACGGTCCAAGTCTGGAGCGCGACAACCCGGATCGCGTTCAGAATCCGGAACGTCGTGGCTCCTTCCGAGCTTGCCGCGAGGTGGATTCCCCCGGGCCCGACCGCCAGCGGATTGCCATCGAGTTCGGCCGTCGCGGGCAGGTGTTGCCCCGTTCCCGTTACGGTGATGCGGGCGGTGATCCGATCCAGGAAAGTGAACGCGGGGAGGTTGTTGGAGGACTGGGAGGTGACCGCGTTCATGGTCGATCCATTCACCGGCAGTTCGACCGCGTCGCCTTCAACGGGAACGACCCCATCTTGCCAGTTCCCCGCG
>JAHEDC010000302.1 GCA_024641425.1 Verrucomicrobiales bacterium
CAGCCGACCCAATCTCCGGGCGTCGGGCTTTTCAGGGTGGTGTCGCGGAAGGTGATGAAGAGGCGTCCGTCCGGGGCGTAACGGGCGACATGGCGGTCGCCGGTGAGGGCGGCGGGGAGTTCCCTCGGCGCCGTCCAGGTCGCGCCCTCGTCATCGCTGAAGATGACGTGGGAATTCTTCCGGCGCGCGTTCTCACGGAGGAGGACGGCGATCTGCTTGCCGTCGGGCGAGCGCACGGCTCCGGGCTCGCAAAGGTGGACGTCGCTGCCGGACCAGATCGATTCCGGCTCCGACCAGGTGAGGCCACCGTCGGTGGAGAAGGTCTTGAAGACGGTGAAGACGACGGGGTTCGCGGTCTTGCCGCCTGCCTTGAAGTAACGTCCGTCGTCGTGGAAGAGGGCCATGTAGGAGCCGGGCGTCTTGAGTTCGACGACGCTTCCCATGACGACGATCCCGCCCCAGTCGCCGACGGGGGCGAGCGGGCTCCAGGTTTTGCCGTCATCCTCGGAGACAGCGAGCCGCGCCGGGTAAAGGCCGGACCACATGATGAGGCGCTTCTTGCCGGCCGCGTCAACGACGCGGTGAATGGTAGGGACTTCCCGGGAGGTCGCCCAATTCTCGGGAGTCGGCAGGCGTTCGCTCCAGGTGAGGCCGCCGTCGTCGCTGCGTTTCATGACGATGCCGCCTTTGCCGTGGCCTTTCGGATAGACGGTGAGGATGGTCTTACCGTCTTCGAGGAGGACGGTTGTCGGGTGTCCGAGGTATTGGCCGGCTTCCCGATCCACGACGACCTGCCGCTCGTCGTTGGCGGAGATGTCGATGGTCGGGATGGTGTAATGGAGGGTGACGGCGCAGAGGAGGGCGGAGATCATGGTGGTGTGGGGTTAGAGGATGCTGCCGGGTTTGTAGGCGGCAGCTTCGGGAAAGCGCGTGGCGAGGTCTGCGGTGGCTTTGACGAAGGCGTCGGTTTGCTGGAGGGCGGTGCCGCAGCTTTCAGTACCTTTCTCGAGGAGGGTGCCGAGGGCCTCGCGGGAGAGACCGAGCCGGGCGTCGCCGGCGAGGCGGTCGAGGAGGTCGTTCTCGCGGACGCGGCCGTTGCGGAGATCGAGGACGGTGCCGACGGCGTGTTCCTTGATGGCCTCGTGCGCGGACTCGCGACCGACGCCTGCCTTCACCGCCTCCATCATGAAGGTGGTCGTCATGAGGAAGGGAAGGTAGTGGGCGTTCTCCTTCGCGACGACGCTGGGGAAAACCTCCATCTGTTCGAGGACGGTGAGGAGGGTTTCGAGCAGGCCGTCGAGGGAGAAGAAGGCGTCGGGGAGCATGACGCGACGGACGACCGAGCAGGAGACATCGCCCTCGTTCCACTGGTCGCCGGCGAGCCCGGCGGCCATGGCGAGATAGCCTTTCAACAGAGTGTGGAAGCCGTTGATGCGTTCGCAGGAACGGCTGTTCATCTTGTGCGGCATGGCGGAGGAGCCGACTTGGCCTTTGGCGAAGCCCTCGCTCATGAGTTCGTGCCCGGCCATGATACGGAGGGTCTTGGCGAAGGAACCGGGCGCGCTGGCGAGTTCGTTGAGGACGCCGACGACACGGAGGTCGAGCGAGCGGGGGTAAACCTGGCCGACGTTCACGGCGGTGCGGGGCATGCCGAGATGGGCGACGACCTTTTCCTCCAGCGCGCCCACCTTGGCGAGATCGCCGTCGAAGAGATTGATCTGGTCGAGCTGGGTGCCGACCGCGCCTTTCAATCCGCGCACCGGGTAGGTGGCGAGGAGGTGTTCGAGCTGCCCGAAGGCGCCGAGCATTTCCTCGCCGAACATGGCGAGGCGCTTTCCGAGGGTGGTCGTCTGCGCGGCGACGTTGTGGGTGCGGGCGGTGATGACGAGGTGCTTGTGCTTTTCGGCGGCCTCACCGAAGCGGATCAAGGTGGCGGCGGTCTTGTCGCGGAGGATTTCCAAGGCGCGGTAAACCTGGAGTTGCTCGACGTTTTCCGTAAGGTCGCGGCTGGTCATCCCCTTGTGGATGTGCTCGTGGCCGGCGAGGTCGCAGAATTCCTCGATGCGCGCCTTCACGTCGTGGCGGGTGACCCGCTCGCGCTCCATGATGGCGTGGAGATCCACGCTGTGCTTCACCGATTCGTAGGCGGCGATGGCTTCGGCGGGAATGGCGAGGCCGAGCTCGCGCTGGGCCTTCATCACGGCGATCCAGAATTCGCGTTCGAGGATAACCTTGCCCGTGCCCGACCACACGCCCTTCATGGCGTTGGAGGCGTAGCGTTCAGCGAGGACGTTCGGGATGATGTTGGTCGGTGATTTGGAACCCATTCCCAGAGTGGAGCACAGGTGGGGGAAGAGGGGAAATGGTTATTGGTTGAACGTTATTAGTTATTTGGGATGGGGTGGAAAATCCGTTGACGTTGATCGGGGATCTAAGAAGATGGCCGCAAGTCCTATGTTTAAGAAAATCCTGATCGCCCTTGCCGCCGCCTTGCTGATCTTGGTCGTTGTCGTTGCGACGCGACCGGCGGATTTCACGATTTCGCGGAAGGCCACGGTGGGCGCGCCTCCGGCGGTGGTTTTCCCGCACCTGAATGATTTCACGAAGTGGAACGCGTGGTCGCCCTGGGTGAAGCTTGATCCGGAAGCGAAATTCACTTTCGAAGGCCCGGACGCGGGCGTCGGGGCGAAATACGCGTGGTCGGGCAATAACAAGATCGGAGCGGGGACGAACGAGATTGTCGAGAGCGTGGCGGACGAGAAAGTGCGGGTGAAACTGATGTTCGAGAAGCCATTCGAAGCCACGAGCGAGGCGCAGTTCGACTTGAAGCCGGTGGAAGCGGGGACGGAGGTGACGTGGACGATGACGGGGAAGAACAATTTCGCGGGCAAGGCCTTCGCGCTTTTCATGGACATGGACAAGCTGGTGGGGGCGGATTTCGAGGCGGGACTCGCGAATCTGAACAAGGTGGTGGCGTCTGTTCCCACGCCTGAAGCAGAGCCCAAATTCGACGCCAGGACCCAATAGTCGATGAAACACCTTCCCAATATCGCCGGGGCCCTTTTGAGCCTGCTCTTTCTCGCGCTCTATCTCCTCTGGTGCGGGCGCAGGGCCTTCGGCGGGCTCGTGAACCGGGCATAGGACTTCCCCGTGAGCGCCGCCGAGCAGCCGATCATCGCGTTTGCAAGTGCTACCGCATTCCGGCGCTGGCTCCGCACCCACCATGCGGGGCATGCGGGGATCTGGATGAAGATCGCGAAGAAGGACAGCGGAATGGCGAGTGTGACGTATGCGGCAGCCTTGGATGAGGCCCTGTGTTATGGCTGGATCGACGGACAGAAGCAGAAGTTCGACGAGGCGGCGTGGTTGCAGAAATTCACCCGCCGCGGGCCGCGCAGTGTGTGGTCGAAGGTGAACGTCGGGCACATCGCGCGTCTGACGCTGGAAGGACGGATGAAACCGGCGGGACTCGCCGCCGTCGAGGCGGCGAAGGCGGACGGGCGCTGGGAGAAAGCCTATCACTCTTCGAATACGTTCGAGATGCCCGAGGATTTCCTGAAGGCGCTCGCAAAATCCAAAACGGCGACGGCATTTTTCGGAACCCTGAGCAAGGCCAACCGCTACCGCATTTTCTACCGCCTCCAGGACGCGAAGCGACCGGAGACGCGGGCGAGGCGGCTCGCGGAGTGCCTCGCGATGATGAAACAGGGAGAGAGACCCCACTGAGCATGGTTCACCGGGGGATTCGGATTCAGCGGGTCTTGTCCAACTGCCGGTATTTCTCGCGATATTTCTCGTAGAGGCGCGTCTGCTTGTTCGAAAGGTCGAGCTTCCTTCCGAGGACGTAGATTTCCTCGACAGTGGTGCGGATCTCGAGCGGGTTTCCGTTGGTGACGAGAAAGGTTCCCTCCTTACCGGGATCAAGGGAACCGAGGCGGTCGGAGACACCGAGAATTTGCGCCGGGTAGAGCGTGATGGACTTCATGGCGATGTCGACGGGAAGACCATGGGCGGCGGCACGGGCGGCCTGGTAGGGAAGGTTACGCTCGTTGGGTGCGTCAAAGCTGGTTCCGGAATTCGCGATGCAGAAGGGGATGCCCGCGGCGTGGAGCTTTGCGGCGGCGGCGTAGGGGGCGTCGACAGCCTCCCAGCGGCGCATCGGAAGAGTATTGACCTGGCTGAGGATGACGCTTGCTCCGTGCTGTTTCAATTCGTCGGCGATTCGCCAGGCATCGAGGCCCCCGACGAAGACGGGCTTCGCGATTTCATGGCGCGAACAGAAGGCGAGGGCATCGCGAATCTGCGCGACCGTTTGCGCGTGAATAAAGACCGGGAGGCGTCCCTCGACAACGGGAGTCATGGCCTCCCACGAGATGTCAAAGAGGGACTCCGGATTGGCGGCGCGGGCTTTCGCATAAGCGCGGGCGAGGCGAAATGCGTCGTCGATGGCGACTATCTTCCTCGCATAGTTTTCCTCGAGTTTCTTGAGCCCTTCCGCATCGTCGGGTTCCGTCCAATCGCCGAGGATGACGAGTTCCGGCCATTGGAGGTGCATGCCGACGGGGGCCTTGACGGTCATGTCCTCCGGTGTCCAGCCATCGAGCCGGAGGAGGGCGGAACTGCCGGAAATGAGGCCGGAACGAGGCGCGGTGAGTGTGAATAGGACACCATTCGCGCGGGTAACAGGAATGAGTTCGCTGTCGGGATTGACGGAGGTCTCGGCGCGCGCTCCGGGGTTGATGTCTCCAATCTCGCCCGTGTCGTCCATGGCGCTGACCGATTGGATCTCCGAGATTCCGAGGACACTATTGGCCGCAATCATCGCGGGGTAGAGGTGTTTTCCGTGGAGATCGAGGGTGATGGTTCCTTCGGGGAGCGCGAGCGGATCGTTTGGGGCGGCGATGGCCGTGATGATGCCCTTTTCGACAAGCATGCGCCCCTCTGGAATGTCTCCACCGGAAACGGGATGAATCGTTGCCCCGGTGAAGAGAAGCGGAACGGTCTGCTGCGGTGAAGGCACGGAATCGTTCGCCCTCACGGGGCAGACGACAACGGATGCGAGGAAAAAGAGGAACGCGCGCATGGAAATGGAAGTTTAGCGCCCGCAGCAGTCGGTGGTGGAGCAGGTGTGGCCGTTGGAGCCGTTGTGGTAAAGGCCTCGCCGCGCGCTGAGGCATTCGACGAGGGAGTCGAACGGAAGAAGGCGCTTGGGGGTGGCGGTTGTAGTGTTCAGGCCCTCGCTCTTTACTTCCTCAAGTTTCTTCTTTTTGGCGAGGGCCTTCATGCGCTTTGGAAGGGCGAGGGCGATGAGGCGCTCCCGCTCTGCGAGGGCGGAATTCTGAAGCTGCTGGTCCGTGTCGAGATCGAAGTAGCGTTTTCCGTCGATCCAGGTTTGTTCCGCGCGGGCGAATCCGGAAAGCGGATGGGTATTCCAAACGACGAAATCGGCGTCCTTTCCCGGTTCGAGCGAACCGACGCGGGCGTCGATGCGGAGTTGCCTCGCGGGATTGAGGGTGACGAACTTCAGGGCCTCCACTTCGCTGAGGCCGCCGTATTTGACCGCCTTCGCGGCCTCGGTATTGAGCCGGGTGGCGAGTTCGTTGCTGTCGGAGTTGAAGGACGTGACGATTCCAGCGTCATGGAGCATGGCGCCGTTGTGGGGAATCGCGTCGTAGACCTCGACCTTGTAGGCCCACCAGTCGCTGAAGGACGAGGCGCCTGCTCCGATGCCGGCGATCGCGTCGGCGACCTTGTAGCCCTCGAGGATATGCTGGAAAGTGCCGACTTCGAGATTGAATTCCCGGGCGACGGCGATGAAGGCGAGGATTTCGTCCTGGCGGTAGGAATGAATGTGGATGAGGCGCTCGCGTCTCAGCATCTCGACGGCGGAATCGAGAAGGAGATCGCGCCGGTGCGGTCGGCCGGTGGCCGCCGCCTTCGCGCGGTCGGACTCGTAGCGACGGGCCGCCATGAAAGTATCGCCCATGATCTGGGGAACACCCATGCGGCTGCGCGGATAGCGGTTCGTGCGATCGCCCCAGTTCGAGCGTTTCACGTTTTCGCCGAGGGCGAATTTCACGCCGGGTTTTGCTCCCTCGAACTTCAGAGCCTCGGCGTCACCGCCCCACCGGAGTTTGATGACCTGATTTTGTCCGCCCATGGGGTTGGCGGATCCGTGGAGAAGATTGGCGGTGGTCAGGCCGCCCGCGAGTTCGCGGTAGAGAGCAATATCAGTCGGATCGACGACATCACCGACCCTCACTTCGACGGTGACGGCATGGGTGCCTTCATTAAAGCCGCGACTTATCGCACTGTGGGAGTGGCAGTCGATGAGGCCGGGCGTCACATGCTTGCCGGTCGCATCGACCACCACCGCACCCTCCGGTGGGGAGAGGTCTCGACCGATGGTCTCGATTTTTCCTCCACGGACGAGAAGGTCGGAAGGCTCGAGCGTTCCTTGGGGCCCGCTCGTCCATATCGTCGCGTTCTTGAGCAGGAGAATCTCGGGTGCGAACGGAGAAGTGGCGATTCCGAAGGCTCCGGCAGGATACTTCGAAAACGGCGGGGGAACGGGCAGGTCGGAATCCTTGTCGTCCTCGTCGTCCTTGATCGTTCCGGGGATGATCGTCGCCTTCCAGGAAAACGGATTGCCCCCGGGAAGTTCGCCCGCGCCTTCAATGGAATGCTTTTCGGGATCGAGATGCCCGACGAGCCGGGCCGCTCCCTCACCCTCGGCCCCGAAGATCGAGGGAGAAGGAAAGAGAAAGACTTTTGCCTTCTCGAGTTTCAGGGGAATGGCACTCTCCCCGACCTTAAGCGTGGGGGCCTTGATTGACCCCGCGATTTCCCAGGCGTCCGGTCCTTGGATCCCTCGCCACACGAGGGACCATTTGCCGCGAATATCCGGTGCCTCCGCCGCCTCCGTGTCGTAAGGCTTTCCATCGATCCAGACCGAAAGGATCCGAGCATTCTGGGCCGTAAAGAGTTCGTCGTCGGCGATGGTGAGATTCGCGATGTGACCGGGGGTAAGGGTTCCGATTTGCGCGGAGGCGCCAACGAAAGCGGCCGGTTCGGTTGTGAGGGCCGCGAGCGCGGCCTCGGGGGAAAGTCCTCGGCCGACGGCCGTTCGAACGTTTTTCCAGAAGGTCTCCTCGGGCTTGGCAATTCCGCGCGGGGTGAGGCAGATCGGGATGCCTTCGGCGACAAGTGCGGTGGCGTTCGAAGGGGCGAATTCCCAATGCTCCAATGACTCCAGCGAGAGATCGATGACGCGGGAGGGATCCTCGACCCGGGGCGTATCGGGAAAATCGAGCGGAACAATCACGCGCGCCTTCATTGCCAGGATGCGCGCTCGCTGGCGGTATTCGAGGCCGTTTCCGAGAAGGGTGAGATCTCCAAGGCGGAATTCGCGGGCAAGGGCGTCGAAGCGCCCGTAGTCGAGTTCGTCACGAGTAATCGCCACGATACCAAAGGGATCGGCGAGAGCCGCCAGCGCCTTGTTCGCTTCGGGACGTTCCTCGCCCGGATGCGTGATCTGGTAGGAGATCATCCTATGGTACCAGTCGGCGTCGAGGAAGGTCTGCCGGATGAGGGCCATCGTTCCCATAAGCGATGCGGGATAGCTTCCGCTCAGGGTATCGAGGGCAAGCGTCTGAATCGGCCCGCAGGCCACGAGGGAAGGCAGGTCATGGAGATTCAAAAGGCACGTTCGCCCCCGGAAAACGCCCTGATTTCCCGCCACCACATGGGCCGTTGCGAATCCGAGCGCCCGATGGGCCTTGGTGAGGGCTCGGTCGGGAAGAGGGAACTCGGAAGCGCGTCGCTCGGGTCGCACGAGGGAATTCCAATGGGATTGTGAATCGCGCGTGCTGCCAGGCTCACCGAGATCGGCGGCCGCGTCGATGAACCCGGCATAGATTGTCCGTCCGGTCATATCCCAGAGTCTGGCGTCGGCAGGAACGGCGGCATTCTGGCCCGCCGCGAGTATCATCCCGTCCCGAATGACGATCGTTGCGGTCTCAACCCGTTCCTTCGGAGAGATCCAGATGGTTGCTCCCGTCAAGGCATGGGTGCGATGGGATCCATCGCGCAA
>JAHEDC010000303.1:0-4793 GCA_024641425.1 Verrucomicrobiales bacterium
AAGGTCACACGTGGGGGGAACGAGGCGCTCGACTGGGCGCTCGGTCTCCCGCCGGATCGGGCTGGAGCGGCCGCGATCCGGGTGGCGGAAGCGTGGGGAGACAACGAACCGCGGAAAGCTTACGAAACGATCCTTGGGATGCCCGAAGGACCCTGCCGTGATGCCATTTTCACAAAGGTGGTGTCGCGGAGGCTTGTCGATGATGCAACCGGTGCGGAATGGCTTGCCCGATTGGAAGGGAAGGACGTGGAACTGGCGCGGCAAGCGATTCGGGAGAGTGATTTGGATTCGGCCACGCGGACGCGGGCCTTGGAGGTTTTGGAGGAAGGCGGGAATCGGTGACCCGGTGAACGCGCATCGTCGGGCCGTTGCTTTGGTAGGGGGTGGGCGTATGGGGGAAGTTCGGGCTCTCCGAAGTATCCCCCCGGGCTGGATATGCGTGAGGAGTAAGGGGAATTGCGGCAGGATGCCGCAGTCACGGGTCAGTGCGCGCGGAGTTTGGCGGCGTCCTGGGCGAGTTGTTTCGGGACGCGATGAAACCAGGGGAGTTGGACGAGCGGGCGGTTGAGGTAGCCCTTGAGGGCTGGCTGGTAGATGAAGAACTGCTGGACGACGGGCTGGACGGTGAAGGCGAACCAGAGGAAGGCGCAGAGAATGGCGGCGGTGATGCGGCCACCGGTCGAGCCGGTCCAGAGGACGAAGCGGGTCGGAAGGGAACGCTCGCGTTTCGGGCGCTCGCCGATGCCGAGGGTGCGGAAGGCGTTGCTTTCGAATTCCGACGGACGGGCCTTGTCGGCGTCGCCGCTTTCGATAGCCTCGCGCATGGCGGAGGCGTAAATGCGGGCGGCGATGAGGCGGAGGAAGACGAAGGCGGGGAAGATGACGAGGAGGCTGATCCAGAAGAGATAGACGTTGAGGTATCGGTAGGCTTCCAGGTCGTTGAGGGCATCGAGGGCGGGGTTGTTGTTGCCGAGGAAGTAGATGGCGGCTTCGGCGGCCATGACGGGGAGACCGGCGAGGGCGTAGAGCCCGGCGAGGACGAAGCAGAAGAACCAGCGGCGGCGGATGAGGTGGCGGACGGCCTTGAAGTGGAAGAAGGCTCGCCAGTTTCCGCTGACGGCCTGCCGGGCTTGGGCCATGGGGAGGTAGAACATGATGCCGATGAAGAGGAAGATGCCGAGGAAGTAGGTGGCGGGCCCGATGGCGGCCTGCTCGTAGCCCTTGTTGAAGGAATTGTCCCAGCCGAGATGCCAGGCGAACTGCCAGAGGAGCATGGGGATGAGAGTAACGGTCCAGGTGCAGAGGAGGGCTCGCGCGCCGAGGCGGAAATTGAAAGCAAGGGAATGGGTGAGATCGCGGGCGAGGAGATAGGCTTGTCCGAGGAAGCCGGGCTTCTCGCGCCGGTAGCGTCGTGTGGTGAGGAATTGCTGGCGCAGGATCCAGTTCGGCCAGGTGAGGAAGGGGCGGAATTCGGGATCGCTGGTGGCGAAACTTTGGAAGCGGACGCCGTCGTTCCAGGAGTCGCTGCGTTTCCACCAGGCCTTCAGCGCGCTGCGCTGCATGAGACGATACGTCCAGCCGATGACGACGATGGCGCCGAGGAAATTCAGCCCGCCGAGCAGGCCGAACATCCCCTGGCAGAACCACGCGCCGACCATGGCCTTGAGCGCGAAGGCGGCGACCCGCCGGGTGGTCGCGATCCAATTCGTGTCCCCGGCGATGACGTCCTGGAGCCGTGCGTTAGCGAAGGTGGGGGAGGACATGCTGGTTGGTTATTGGAGATTAAGTTATTGGTCAATTGGGGGGACGCCTTTGGCGGTTAGGCGATGGCTTCTTCGAGGGCGGGGGCTTCGGCGAAGTTGGCTTCGAAGTCCATGACCTGGCCGAGGGTTTTGGCGAGGGCGATCTGCTGGGTGGGTTTGTCGACGACTGTGTTCTTCGCGATGCCGGGGCCGGTGAGGAGGGCCCAGATCTCGTGGGCGCTCTTGGAGTTGAAATGATGCTGGCAGGGGACTTCGGCGAAGCGGTTGGTGTCGCGCCCGCAGTCGGGGATGATGGCGAAGACGGTGTTTCCTCGATAGAATTCGTCGGATTCGACGGCTGCGTAAAGTTGCTGGAGCCCCTGGTCGATGATGGAAATCCCGCGCGTGTAATGGCTCATGTTTCCCCAGTGGACATAGTCGGGGTCATTGTAATTGATCATCATGAGCCGTGGCTGGAGGGTCTTGAGCGAACGGACGGCGAGTTCGGTGAGCAGGCGGTCGCCGCGTGGATTGACGAATCCGGTGTCTCCGTAGAAGGCGCGCCAGTCATCCCAGAAGGCGGTGATTTCCGGGCCCTGGCCGAGGGTGCGGGCTTCCTCGGGCGTGCGGTAGTCGATGGCTTCGAGTTTGGTCAGCTCGGCCTGCTTTTTCTCGAGTGCGCTCCCATCCCATTTTCCCTCCGCGATGGCGCGGCGGAGGAGATAGGTCTTGAAACGATAGAGGCTGAGGACATTCGATTTGAACTGGGCCCCGAAGAGATGGTGGTTGCTGAAGGAATAGAATTCCTCCTGCGAGCGATCCTCGCCGTTGACGATAAGGGTCTGGTGCTCGGGAATGGTGTAACTCTTGCGGAGATACTCGAAGACGGTGGGAACCCTGGCTTCGAAGCGTTCGCCGAGGAATTGGTTGTCGGTGTCCTTGTAGCGGTCGTATTTGCCGGTCAGGATGTTCAGGGTGCCTTCGCCGTGGCTGGTGGCGAGGCCTTCAAGTTGCCCGAGTTCCATAAGTGGAAAAAGGGTGCCGCGTTTCGTAAGTTCCTTCGCGAGGAAGGGAGCGTAGGTGTGATCCTTGTCGATGGTTTCCTTCCGGCGGACGCCTCCGCCGAAGCGGACGATGATGACGTTCGGGCCGGAGTAGTCTTTGCGGGAAAGGGTCTCGTCGGCGGGCAGGGAACGAGGCAGTACGGCCAGCGTGCCGGCGGCAAGGGTTCGGTTGAGAAAGGCGCGGCGAGTGGTCATGGCGGGTAGCGGCATTGTTCTTCGGGGACTTTAGTGTCGTCCCGAGGAATACGTGCCGGAATACCCGGTTCTTTCAAGGGACCGGCGCGAAATCAAAAACCGAGACCGCTTCAGGGAAGCAATGTGGCCTCGGCGCGGAGGAATATACGGGCACCGCCGGCGGCGGGAGCGTTGCTACGATACCGGAGGGTTTCCGTTCCGTCGCCATTCGCGAACGATCCGGCGAAGACCGGGATGCCGGGCCAGGTCACAAGTTCGGTGGAGGACTGGGCGATGATGGCAATGTCGTCGGCTCCAATGCGTCTGCGGACCTCGAGGACGATATAGTCATCGATGAGGCCGCCGACATTAACGGGCATGATTGTGGCGGTCGGAAGAACATTGGCGGAAGGCGAATCGGGATCGCCGCCGGTAACATATTCGAGAAAGGCGCTGACGCCGTCGTTGTCGTCGTCGGACTCATCGAGGATGATGCCGTGGCCTGACTTCCACGTGGCGTAGTCGAGGGCATCGGAGTTGGAGGGATTGCCGCCGGAAGCGCTGCTGTGGCGCCAGCTCCGGGGATCATTGGGGTCGGGGTTCGAGCCGGGATTGATGAGGACGAGGCTCTGACCATCGCCGTCCGCTCCAGCGGGCCAGGGTGCGGCGTCATTGTAGATGAAGTCGCGGACGCTGGCCTTCGAAGCGTCGACGAGGGTAATCTGCTCGCCGTCGTTGTTGAGGTTTCCGGAGAACTCGCCTGCGACGGGGAGGTTCATGCCGTAGCGGAACTCGAAGGCGGCGAGGCTGCTCACGAGCAGAACGGAAGCTCCCGGCGCGAGGATGCGGAGGGGATTCGAGGGATCGAAGGTAAACGAGATGCCGTTCGTGAAGGCGAGCCCCGCGAGATCGATGTGCTGGGAGCCGACGTTCGTCAATTCGATGAATTCGAAGTCGCCACTGGAATTGAAGCCGGCATTCTGCTCCGCGGTCGAGGGATCGGCGGGATGATAGTGCAGCTCCGTGATCGCGAGATTCGCGGCTGAGGCCAGTTGAGTGTCGACAAGGAAGGTTGCTTCCGTGAGGGCGCTCCACACACCGCCATTGAGCAAGCGGGTCTTCACCGTATGGAGTCCGGCGGGTGAGAGGAGGATCGGCGTCGCGGTCTGCGTCTTCTCGCCGGAGAGTCGAAGATCGAAACTGACGTCGCTGGAGCTTCCGCTCTGTTGGTGTATCTCCACCGCGATGACGTTGGTGCCTTCGACGAGAGCGGAGGGAGCGATGGCGAAGGGAAAGAAGGTGGACTCATCGGCTCCACTCACCACTGCGGTGGCGGGTGTGAGATGGCCGATGGGACCGACCGGCATGTTCGTGCGAGCGACTTCTGTGCCGTTGAGGTAAACGATCGCCCCGTCGTCGCGTAGGATTCCGAGGTTCAGCGAGGTGAACGCGCCCGCATCGGTAACAATGAAGCTGTGCCGGAAGTAGCTGGTAATATAACGGTTCGACGTCGGTCCGGACGGGATAACGGTCGTCTCGTCCGATTCGCCGTATCCAAGTTGGCCGGCGCCCTGCGACCACGCCGTATCATTGAAGGCGGGAGCCCTCCAGGCGGATCCCTGGTTGCTGCCGTCCGCGAGGTATTTCCAGACCGCACCCGCGGCACCGGAAGTGATGAGATTGCTCGTGACCGTTCCGCTCTGATAAGTCGAGGCGGAACCTGAGATACCTCCCCCGAGGAGGCGCGGATCGCTGCCATCCGTGGTCACATAAATGGTGCCGGGCGAGCCACCGATGACGACCTGCTGTGAAC
>JAHEDC010000303.1:4803-8083 GCA_024641425.1 Verrucomicrobiales bacterium
CTGGAGATCAATCCGCCGTGCTGGGTGAAAAGCGGAGGATCAATGGCGGGATACCAGCTCACGGAACGAAGTTGGGAGACGACGGTGGGGATACGACCCGAGATGAAATTCCGTACTCCCTGCACGGCGGTCAGCCAGTTGTTGCGGGTGCGGTTACCGTATCCCCAGCGGGCGGACTGGGCGATGACCGCACGGTCGAGTTGCACGGCACGCCGATCCACGCGGGCGATGCCGGCGGCATCGGTGAGGAGACCGCCGTTGTAGGCGTACTTGGCGAAACGGTCGGCGAAACGGGTGCGGTATTCGAGATTGTCGTTGGCGAGACGTTCGTGGAGGGTGTGGGGGTTGAAGTCGGTGAAGCTGGAACTGGAAGTGAAAGGAGTGACCATGTTCACTTCGCCCGTGCCGAGAGAGTGTTCGCTGTCGTGTTCGAAGAATTTGTAGCCGTCGGGATTAACCCGATTGAAAAGACCGAAGTAGTTGTTCGGTCGCGGTTGGGTGTAGCGGGAGCCGGGGCCGTCCCGGTCGCCGGTGTAATAAGTGATGATCATGTAATCAATCAGGTTGTCGATATCGACGAGCCGTTCGATGGCGGGATTCCGGGTGCCGTCGGGATTCATTCCCTGAACGTTGAAGTAGTTTGTGTTGGAAGCGAACCCGGCCTGCCATTTCGCGTAGAGGCGCTGGTAGGAAGCGCTATCGCCATCGGTGACGTCGCCGAAGGATTTCACGACATCGTAGTCGAGTTCCGCGCCTCCGAAGTAGGTTTCGCCGTAGGCGGCCTCGGCGCGTTCGTCGGTTTGGTAGAGGCCCCAGTAGATTCCGTTCAGATAGAGATGGTACCAGCGTCCGCGGGTGTACTGATGCCCCATTTCACCCTGGAGGTCGCGGGACCAGGTATCACGGATGAACGAGTTGTTGCCGTCCTGGTTCCACGCCCAGGAGTAGTTCTGCGCGGTTCGGAGATCGAACTTGTCGAAGTTATCCGCGCCCTCGTCGCCGAAGAGTTTGTAATTCAACCGACCGTTGCCGTAGTCGCCGCGGAAGAAGACACGGAACGAGTGCTTGGGATTCGCGGCGCTCCGGGAGAAACCGCCGCGGATGCGAAGGCCGCAGGGGGACTGAAAACCTTTCGCGTTTCCATCCGGGTCGACATAGCCGGGAGGAAAAATCAGTTCAAGCGAGGATTCGCGTTCCCAGGCGAGGCCCTTGTTTCCCGCGTGGGTGTAGATGCCGGTATTGACATCCGTCAGTCCGGCTTGGTCGGTGACAATGGAAAGGGTGGGGAGGGAGGTAAGGGCCTCTTTCACGCTGGCGACTCCGCCGATGTCGGGATTGGTGTGATTGACAATGGAGCCATTCATCCCGTAGCGGAAGGTCTGACCGCTCGTTCCGTCCGCCGGCCAGCCCGGGGGAGTGGCCGTGGATTGAAGGAGGACATCATCGAGGAATATGTAAGTGTGCGTGTCGGCGTTGGTGGGGTCGAAGCCGGTCTTGAAGGCGGCGGCGCGGAGGGTTGTTGTCTGGTTTATGGTGATGGGAGTGGAATAGACCGTGCCGGTAGTGGCTGTCGGCTTCGATCCATTCGTGGTGTAACGGATCTGTGCGCCGACAGTGGCGGTCGTGATCGTTACCTGGAACGGGGTGTCGTAGAAACCGCGGTCGGGATTGAATTTAGTGTCTTCGACTTTTCCCTGCGAGGAAGGCGCGGAATTGATGCCTCCGGGAGTGGGGGAATCGAAGTAGAAGGGATCGCCCGCGAGGAGCCCTCCGCCGAGGAGTTCTGGGAGGACGAGGAAGGAATCGTCGGCGGAGGTAATGTTGAGTCCATGGAGGGCGAGGACATTGTTCGCGCCATTGGTGAGGAGATTGACGTTGGCGGTGAGGTTGAAGTTCACCGGAACAAAGGCGGAGGCCCCGGAGCGCGAGGCGGTAGCGGGAGAATTCCAAGACGGGGTGCCTGCCGGCGCGTTGTTGCTGGCGATCCGGGTGCCATTGAGATAGGCGACGAAGCCATCGTTGAAACGCATCGAGAGCGAGAGCGAGTCAAGGGCGTTGACGTCCGCGACGGAAAAAGGAATACGAACGTAAGCTCCCGGGTTCACGTTTCGCATCTGGGGGCCGATGTCGGTGGAGACGACTCCGCCGCCGGAACTGCCGTCCGGCGAGGTGAAGACCGGAAGGCCGCCACTGGCGGTGTCGCCGATGAGGCGGAAGGAGGCGTCCCAGGTGGTGAAGGAACCGGGCGCGGCGAAAAGTTCGGCGCCCGCGCCACCGCCGCGCTCGAAAAAGGCGGCCTCAATGGTGTGGGGGCCGGCGGTGAGGTTGCGCGTGCCGAAGTGGTCGGCTGGTCCGTGGAGGGTATCGTCGACCATGACGTTCACGCCGTCGATCCTGATCCTTCCGCCGTCGTCGGAGTTGAGGCCGAAGGTCCAGTTGCCGGCGGTGGGGATGATAAGGGTGCCGGTGGCCCTTGTCGCGAAATCGTCGCCGCCGCCGTTGGGGAAAACCTGGTTGGCGCTGGTGAAATGGCCGTCGCCGCCGGTATCGAGGAAATTCATCGTCTGCCGTACGACGACGGTCTGCGAAAGGCGGTTCGTGCCCGCGAATAGGGCATCCATGGTTGCGAGATTGCTGATTGCGGAGGAGGAGTTGGCATCGGTGATGGTCATGCCGGGAACCTCAAGGCCGAAGCCCACGCCAGTGCTCCCGCTCGTCCAACTCGCATCGTTGAAGCCCGTGCCGGTCCAGGTTGTGCCGAGGGTGCCGTTACCCGGAACGAGAATGCGGGCACTGGCCCCCTCGTCGACAAGAGGGATGCCATCGAAGGCGCGTCCGAAACTCCGGTCGGGATCCTGCGCGGGATACGAGGGCGCATAAGCGCTGACGGGGGTGAGGCCATCGGTGGCGATGAGAGCGAGATACTCACCGGAGGCGGAAAGGGAGAAATTCGTGTGTAGCTCCGAACCGGGAACACGACGGTCCTTACCAGAGGCGAAGATGACGAGGAAGCCGCCGGGATCGATACTCACGGCGGGAATCGGCCATTTGGTGGGGTTGCTGGCGTTGTCCGTAAGAAACCACCCGGAGAGGTTGACCGCGGATGCGTCCGGATTGTGAATTTCGAGCCAGTCGGTAAACGCGCCGTCCTCATCCGCGAGGGTTGAGGTATTGTCCGCCATGAACTCGGAGATGAGCGGAGCGGCGGGAAGGATCGAAATCGTGAGGGCAAGAAGGGCGGCAACGGAAAGACCACCCGTCGCAAGAGTACGGAAGAAAT
>JAHEDC010000304.1 GCA_024641425.1 Verrucomicrobiales bacterium
AAACGCAGAGACGCAGAGACGCAGATGGCCGGGGGGGTCCGCCCGCTAGGAACTCGCGCGCACGGATGATCGCCCTGGTCGGATTGCTGTGGGTGCCGGGATCGACGGCCCGGCTGCGCGCGATCGACCCTCCGGCGGAACCGGAACTCACCCTGGCGTGGAACGCGGCCACCCGCGTGGCCGATGTTTCCTTCCCCACCGAGCGCGGCGTTCTCTACACGCTGGAGCGCAGCACGGATATTGCCGGGTGGAACGCCCTCGGGGCCTTCCCCGGTCATGGCGGGGTGCTCACCCTCCGCATCGACGAGGCCGAACCGGGCGGGCAGGAAGGCGGGAATCCGGAGCCCGCCGCGCCCGCCGCCGCTTTCGCCTGGAGCGCCTTCGCGGCCCCGGCGCCGACGGACCGCATCCTCCTCGGGCTTCCCACCGGTCGGCAGGTGCTGCTCGCCTCCGGCCTGGTCGATCCGGCCGCGACACCCGCCGTGCTGGCCACCAGCGTCGGCGATCCCCCGCAGGGCGTCACCGCCCTGCGGGCCGATCAGCCCTGGAGCGAAACCTACCTCGGCGCCGCGTTCAGTCCCTTGCCCGAGGACGTGGTTGTGATCTCCTTGTTCCTCGACGCGGTGCAGGCGGTGCTGAACGATCCCGGCCACAACGGCACCATCGGTGCCGCCCCTCCCGCGCCCGCCGCCCTCGGCGCGCCCGTCGCCTACCGGATCGCCTGGCTGGAGTTCGACACCGACGGCGACGGCATCCCCGACCGCGAGGAACTCGCCCTCTTCCTCAACCCCTTCAACCCCGACACGGACGGCGACGGCGTCCACGACGGCGACGAGCGCGCCTTCGGCAGCGATCCGAATGATCCGCAGGACTTGCCGGAAGAGGGGGACACGGATCCCCAGGGAATCGCCTTCGAGGACCTCTACCAACGGGCGCGCATCAAGCTCCAGGGCGGCACCTCGATCCTCTCCGGGTCGATGACTCCGCCGAAGGGAAACTGGTTCTCCCCCATCCCCATGGCCCGGAACCTGCCCCCGCTGAGCGGCCCCACGGCTCCCAACCATCCCGTCCAATCCTTCCGTCGGGGTGCCCGCTACGTCTACACGTTGACCTGCACGGACGAGGAGAATGCATCCACGGTGACCTTCGAGCCGCTGAACGCCCAGAACCAGACGGCAACGTGGAACGGCTGGGTGCAGGTCGGCCCCGAGGGAGCCGCGCCTCCGGGACTGGCCAGCTACGGCACGGGAATCCCGGTTTCGATCCTGCCCGTCGAGCTGGACGTCGACAATGATGCCTCCGTCCTGGGAGAAGTGGACGGCCTCCTGTCCTATCTGCCCGGATACACCGGGGACGCGCCCATGCTCCACGAGGGCGAGGACTTTGAGTCCGCCGGCTATCGCGAAGCGCAGGCGATGCAGCTCATCATCGGCGGTCTCGATCCCGCGAAGGTCGATGGCGCGGATTTCGAGATCGTGAACGTCACGAACCGCGAGGGATACTGTGGCAACGGTCTCGATCCGGATGCGCTCGGAGCCGGAAACTCCGAGGACTTCTCCTTTCTGGAGGGCGCGGATCTTCGAACGCGGACCGAGGAGCTGGAGGGCGGGCGCGTGCGAGTCCCCGTGTTCTGCAAGGACTACGGCGGAGCGGCCACGATCCAGATCACGCTCAAGAAGAACGGCTCTCCGGTTGGCACCACCGCCATCGTCACCGTGCCCCATGACGGGAACGGCGATTTCCTCGCGGACCGCTGGCAGAACCTCGAGATCACCGCCTGGAACACCCAGTTTGGCACCGACCGCCCGACAACCGAAGCCGAGCGCGACGCGATGGGCCCCGACCAGGACGGGGCGTATCCGGACAACGAGGAGGCCGATCCCGACGGCGCGACCAACGGCGACGGCGGCCGAGACCTCCCCGAAATGGCCGCCGCCGGCGACGGACTGACCACCCTCGAAGAATACCGCGGCTACCTCTTCGACGGCGGACCTGGCATCGAAGCCTTCACCCACCGCAGGCTCGGCACCGCGCGGAAGGAGTTGCTCGTGGAGGCCCGGGTCGAGACCGACCTCGCGGCACCGGCCAACAACGGCACGGAAACCACCGAGACCATCATCGCGACGAACCAGCCCGTCCTGGCGACCTTCGACGAGGCGGCCACCCTGGAAGCCGTGCGCGACATGTACCGGCATCCGACCCGGGGAGCCGCGATCGATCTCTACTGGGCCTTCGTCGCCCTGAATTCGGATGGCCCGGTGATCACCTACGACCCCGACACCTTCCCCGACCGCCCGGCCTTCCGCTGGAATGGCGAGGTTCGATACATCCAGGGCGTAAGCGTCATCGGTGGAGGACTGGTCTATTTCGATGCGGTGCTACGAGCACAGAATTCGCTCTTGCATGATAGTGTATACGGAGTTGGCAATATCCCTCATTCTGGATTGATTCACGCGATAAACCGGCACGACTCTCTTCGATCTTTCGCTAAGCACCTCTTCGTGTCGAGGTCTGGCCCGCTTTGGATTACCAACGGCACGCAGTGGCTAAGGGCGAACTACGAGCCCCACTCCGTGTTGTCCAATGAAGAAGATGTCGCTCGTCAGGGTACCAGAATTGATGTCGGGTCGTTAGCGGACGAAGGATTCGGACTCTATTCGATTGAGAGGCATTTTTCGGCCAACGAGTTCGAGGTGCTCGGAAATGTTGCCACAGGCCACGAAATCGGACACCTATTGGTTGGCTCGTGGCACGAAGTGCCCGGGGCTGGCACACTGATGGGCAACCAGCAGTTCCCGGTGGTTGAGAATGGAGCGCTTGTTCGCATCGATGGGCTTGACGACGTCGAGTGGAGCGACGAAGCCATCGGCCGGATCAATTTCCCCGAACGCCTGTCAGTCGAATGATCAAGATACAGTTCGTCCCGATCCGGCTGGGCCTGGCAATGGCAGTGAGCATGCTCATTGCCTCTGGCGACGCTTCCGATGCTGCGCTCGATGCCAAGGTCGAGGTCATTGATCCTTACCAGACTTGGTTGGAAGGCGAGACTTGGGGCGTCTATATACGGATTACCAACACCGGCGACGAGGCGTTTCCGCTTCTGTTTCACCCGGATCTCGAAGCCAGCCAGATTTTCGTTACCGCCGAATTCGAAGCTGGTTCAGCGGAAGACCCTCAGCCCCGAACTCCTCCGCTTCCGAAGGTCGAGGAAGCGGACTGGGGGAATGTGCGGGCAGCCGCCGAGCGCGTTGGGTTCACCTTGCATCCCGGACAAGCCTTTGTCTATGGACCCGAGGCGTTCGTCACCACAGAGGGCATGTATGGACTCGGAGCAAGTCGCATGTCTTGGTATCGGGTGGACCTCGTGCTCGGCGATGGACATTGGGTTTCTTCAGAAAGGGTGAAGCGCGACTTCATTCACGATGACAGTGCCTGGACCTCAGCCCCATTGACCAATATCGGCTTGACCGGAGCAGATGTGAGCGCGCCGGTACGCGTGGTCAACATCGCGGGAGCGAACTGGCTCTTTGAAGGGCGCCAACGCCTCTGCATTGTTCCCGGCGGAGCCACCCCGAGGATCTCCACTTTCGACAACCGCGAATACGTCCGGATCGAGTTCGAGGGAAGCGACGAGGAGCCCGTCGTGACGAGCAACCGCCATGGCCACCCCCTCTCCGGATCGGAGCGCACCGTCCCGCATCTCTACCTCTGGAAGAGTCTCACCTCGCGCCCGATGGGTGCGGCCACTCCAGACACGCGACCGGAAAAAGCCACTGCGGTGCCAGCGGAGGGAGAACGTTCCGGGACATCCCCGCGGGCGAATGCTTCCGCCTCGGCCGGACGCGGACACTCGACCGGCTCCCCCACGCTTTGGGTCACTCTCGGCGTCGGCGCCGTCATCCTTGCCGGCGCTGCCTGGCGGTGGCGGCACCGCGCGGGCTGAGGCCGTGCTTCAGGGATGGCGTGCCGGGATTCCATCAGTCCCACCGGCGGAACCCTTAGGCCTTGTCCCGCAAACCATGTTCCCTTATGCTGGAAATCGAACCCATCCCCCTTCCCGAATGAAGCGCCACGCGATCCGCCTGATCCCCTTGCTCCTTGCCGGGCCGCTCCTGCCTGCGGCGAAGCCGGCCATGGACGACGCGGCCTTCGGGGTGCTCCATGCCTTGCTCCGGCCGCAGCCGGGCGAGTCGCCGTGGATGCGGATCGACTGGTATCCAAGCGTGTGGGAGGGTCGCCGGATCGCGGCGGCGGAGGGGAAGCCGATTTTCCTGATGGCGGGCAGCGGGGGGGCTCCCTGCGCGGGTTGTTGAACGGCCGGACGCGGGGTGAGCCGTGCGCTCGCCTACTGGAACGAGGAGACGATCGAACTCGTGCGCGAGCGTTTCATCGCGGTGGCGGTGCCGACTTGGGTCTGCCGGGAGGAGGGGCCGGAGGGCGAATTCCTCCGGGCGGCGGGAATCCATGAGCGCTGGGTGACCTCGAGCGGCTACCTGCATTGCGTGTCAGCCAGCGGGAAGCTGCTCGGCGGCGCGGCCTCGCCGGAAGTGCTCGCCGCCTTCGAGGCCCTGCCGGAATCCGAGCGTCGCCCGGGCGCGGTCGCGGTGCCCGACCTCGCTCCCGGAGAAGCGACCGTGCCCGCCCCGCCGCAGGGCGGGCTCGTGCTCCGCGTCCACGCGCGCTTCCTCGCGCGCGATCATCCGGACAAACCGCTCCGCCCCGCGCGTGCCGATGATTTTCCCCTCCTGCGCGACGATCCCGAAGTTGCCCGCAGTTGGCAGTTGTTCCTGCAACCGAACACCGAATGCCTTTGGCTGACGCGCGAGGAAGCGCGCGCTCTCGTGCCCGCCGACCCGCGGGTCGGGCAACGGATCCCCGTCGATCCCGCCATTCCGCTGCGCATGGCGCGCTTCCATCTCAATCCGAAGCGCGCGACCACGAGCGAGGGCGGGATCGTTCGGGCGGAGGCCGTCCACACCGCGCGGATGGAACTGGTTGTCGAGGCCGTCAGTCCGGAGTCCGTCCTCCTGCGAGTCGAGGGCGAGGTGCACTGGGGCAGCAACTATGTCGAGGCGGAGGCGACCTCGCCGGACGGGCCCCTCGATCTCGGCTTCGCCGCGCCGCTCCACGGGCGGATCGCGATCGACCGCCGCCGGGGCACGGTGACCCGCTTCGATCTCGTCGCCGCCGGCCACGTCTGGGGCCGCTGGGGCGATGCCAACGGCAAGAGCATGGTCGTCGAGCGTCCCGGGAAGGCCCCTTTCGGCTTCGCCTTGGAACTGGCGTCGGGGGACTCGCCGACCGACCGTATTCCTCCCGGCGGGAACGGCCGTTACCTCGATGCCGCCCACGCCTACTTCCCCGAGCCCCGATGAGTCCGCCGCGTCCTCACCCGCATTTCCAGCAGGCCCTTCGCCGCCGCGCCTTTCTCCAGCGCAGTGGTCTCGGCTTCGGTGGGTTGGCGTTGAATGCGATGCTGGGTCAGGACGGATTTGCGAAGGCGCTTCTGGATGGCAAGCCTCATTTCGCGCCCAAGGCGAAGAACGTGATCTGGCTGTTCATGCGGGGTGGGGTGAGTCACATGGAGAGCTTCGATCCGAAGCCGGCGCTGACGAAATACGCGGGGAAGACGATTCCCGAGACCCCCTTCGCGGACGTGCAGGATCCGGAGAAACTGAAGAAGGTGCGGGTCGTGGTCGTGAACGATGCCAACGGCCAGCAGCGGAACGAGATCTTTCCGCTCCAGACCGGATTCCGGAAGCACGGGCAAAGCGGGATCGAGATCAGCGACTGGTTTCCGCACATCGGATCCTGCGCCGATGACATCGCCTTCGTGCGTTCGATGTGGACGACCGACGACAACCACGGCGCGCAGGTGCAGTTCCATTCCGGGCGCCACATGCTCGACCCGCGGGTGCCGACCCTCGGGGCCTGGATCACTTACGGGCTCGGCACGTTGAACGAAAACCTCCCGCAATTCCTCAGCATGGGGCCGCGCTTCTTCGACAAGCGCGACGGCCATTACCTCGGCCCGGCCTACGACGCGGTGACGCTGAAGGTTGATCCCGCGAACCCGCTCGACTACGCGACGCCCGAGGGCGACCTCACCCGCGCCGAGCAGGAACTCGGCTTCGGGCTCGTCAACCGTCTCGACCGCCTCAATACCGCGCGCTATCCCTTCGATCCGGCGCTGGAGGCGCGGATCAAGTCCTACGAACTCGCCTTCCGCATGCAAACGGCGGTGCCCGAGGTGATCGATTTCTCCGGAGAATCCGAGGCGACGAAAAAGCTCTACGGCTTCGAAAACAAGGAGACGCGCCCCTTCGCCGAGCAGCTTCTCGCGGCCCGGCGTTTCGCGGAGAAGGGCGTCCGTTTCATCCAGATCATGCACGGGGACGGCGCGGCCGGGGCCTGGGACCAGCATTCGCAGTTGAAGGAAATGCATTCAAAGCTGGCCCGGCAGGTCGACCAGCCGGTGGCTGGATTGCTGAAGGATCTCAAGCAGCGCGGGATGCTCGACGAGACGATGGTTGTCTTCGCCACCGAGTTCGGGCGGACGCCCGGCACGCAGGGCAGCGACGGCCGCGACCACCATCCCTACGGCTTCAGCGTCTGGATGGCCGGCGGCGGGATCAAGGGCGGCCTCGCCCACGGAGCAACCGACGAGATCGGCTTCCACGCCATCGAGCACCCGCACTACGTCACCGACATCCACGCGACGATCCTCCATCAACTCGGACTCCAGGCGAACCGGATGGAAGTGGAAGGCCACAAGCGGCTGGAGATGGACTTCGGCGAAGTCATTCGGGAGATCCTGGTGTGACGTAGTTTGGAGTGCGGAAGTTCCCCTTCCGCTTTGCGGTGGAGGCAAGTAGCACTTGACGCGGGGCGGAGCTTTTTGGGTGGCAACGCCGACGACGGTCGAATGGCTTGCGGGGTTTTCCCGGCCGAACAGAAGCGCGACTTCCGCTCATCGAAAAGGCACCGTCGCGATGGACAGGAAGAAGCCAGCGCGGTACGATTCGCCCATGAAAACACCCCTCGCTGACCTTTCCGGCCGCCGCCGTTTCCTGAAAAACTCCACCGCCGCTGGAGCCGCCCTCGCGCTGGGCCCCCTCGCCCGCGGGCAATCCGATCCACCCTCCGGTCGCCTCCGCGTCGGTGTCATGGGTCTGAGCCGCGGCATGGCCCACATCCAGGCCTGGACCTCGGTGCCGAACTGCGAGGTCGCTTACGTTTGCGACGTTGATTCCCGCCGTGTCGGCGAAGGCGCGCGGGCCGTCGAGCGCGCCGGACAGAAGACACCCGCGCAGACCGTGACCGACTTCCGCCGTATCCTCGAGGACAAGGAAATCGACGTCCTCTCCATCGCGGCGCCGAACTTCTGGCACGCGCCCGCCACCATCCTCGCCTGCGCCGCTGGGAAGCACGTCTACGTCGAGAAACCCGGCAGCCACAACGCCGGCGAGTCGCGGCTCATGGTCGCCGCCGCGCGGAAGCACGACCGCAAGGTGCAGATGGGAAACCAGCGTCGCAGCCTCCCCGCCCTCATCGAAGCCATCGAGAAGGTGCGGGCCGGTGCCATCGGCACTCCGCGCTACGCCCGCTGCTGGTACGACGCCACCCGCGGCAGCATCGGGAAGGGCATGCCCGCGCCGGTGCCCGAGTGGCTCGACTGGAACCTCTGGCAGGGCCCCGCTCCCGAGCGTCCGTTCAAGGACAACCTCCTCCACTACAACTGGCACTGGCATTGGCACTACGGCGGCGGCGAGCTCGCCAACAACGGCGTCCACGCCCTCGACCTCGCCCGCTGGGCCCTCGGCGTCGATACCCCGAAGCGCGTCACTTGCAACGGCGGACGCTACCATTTCGACGACGACCAGGAGACGCCCGACACCGCCACCTGCACCTTCGATTTCGGCGAGGTCGGCATGAGCTGGGACGGCAGCAGTTGCCTCCCGAGGAAGCGCGAGAAGAACGCCTTCGTCACCATCTACGGCGACGCCGGCACCCTCGCCCTCGAAAGCTCCGGCTAC
>JAHEDC010000305.1 GCA_024641425.1 Verrucomicrobiales bacterium
CCTTCGAATGTCTCCGCCGGCCCCTCGGGGTACACGGGAGGGCATTGACAGGACGGGCGTCGCGAGGATCGTGAGCGGGATGAAAACGGAGAAGGAGAAGATGCTCGCCGGCGAACCCTATGACGCGCTCGATCCCCGGCTTTGTCGGGAGCGTGAACATTGTCGGGAGCTTTGCCGGCGGCTCAATGATTCGCGGGAGAACGAAGTGGAGGAACGCCGGCGAATTCTCGCGGAGCTGTTCGGAGAGCCGACCGACGCCTGGATCCAGCCGCCGTTCCATTGTGACTACGGGACGAACATCCGGCTTGGCCGCAAGGTCTACTTCAATTTCAACTGCGTTATCCTCGATGTGATGGCGGTTGAGATCGGGGACAATGTCTTCTTCGGGCCCGCGGTGCAGGTCTATGCGGCCACCCATCCACTCGATGCGGCGGAAAGGCGCGTCGGCCTGGAATTCGGGAAAGCGGTGACGATCGGCAACGATGTCTGGATTGGCGGGGGATCCATCCTGTGCCCGGGAATAACGATCGGCGACCGCACGGTGATCGGTGCCGGAAGCGTTGTCACGAGATCGATTCCCTCCGATGTGGTCGCGGCGGGCAATCCGTGCCGGGTGATCCGGAAGTTGCGTCAATCCGTCGATCCGTAGAGTGCGGCGACGAGGTCGAGGGAGCGCGGATTGGGGAGGACGCCGTAGGCCATCTGATTCATGACATAGGCGAAAGCGAGGTCGTTCTCGGGATCGTAGAAGGCGAGACTGCCTCCGGCTCCGGGATGGCCGAAGGCTTGCTTCGAAGGGCCGAAGTGTTGGCGAATCTTCTGACCGGTTCCGGGATCGAGCGGGTCCTTCATGAAGCCGCACTCGAAGGCGGTGGGGAGGAGGAAGACATGGTCATGGCCATCCGTATCGGCTTTGCCGGACAGCGTGGGAGCAAGCAGGGCGTAGAATTTCGCGAGGGCGCGTGCCGTGCCGATGCCGCCCATACCGGGGAAACCCCCGGCGCGGGCACGCGGGTCATTCATCGCTGTCACCGTGTTTAATCCGCGCGGGGAACCGAAGGCGCGCCGGGTGAGGGATGCGGGATCCTCGAAGGCCCCGTAAAAGGCGGCTTCCTCCTGCGAATGGAAGAGCTTTCCCGGATACAGGGTGGCGACGCGGGCGGCTTCGCTCTCGGGCAGACCGATCCAGAAATCGAGCTGGTGCGGTCCCGCGAACGTATCCCGCCAGAATTCCCCGAGCGAGGGGGCGCCGGAGAGTCGACGGACAATTTCATCGAGGAGAAAGCCGAAGGTGCGGGGGTGATAGCCGTGGCCTTCGCCGGGCAGCAGGTTTGGCGGCTGGCTCTCGATGGCCCGCACCACCGCGTCGTAGTCGAGGAGGTCGGCGGGATGGTCGAGGGAGGCGAGTCCGGCCCGATGGGCGAGGACCTCGCGGAACGTCAGGGCGTGTTTTCCGGAGGCGGCGAATTCCGGCCACACTGCGGCAACGGGTTCGTCGATCGAGCGGTCGGCGTCGTCAAGGGCGCGGAGGACACAGGCGGCGGCGGGGCCTTTGGTCGCGGACCAGACGGGGACGAGCGTGTCGTGCTTCCAGGGTGAGGCCTCGCCATCGCGCGGCTTTTCCATGAAGCCATCGGCGAGGAAGAGGATCTCGCGTCTTCCCTGCCAGACGGAGACGGAGGCCCCGAGTTCGCCGCGCTCGGCGAAGTTCCGCGCGAAGACCTCGCGCACCCGCTGGAGCTGGTTTTCCGGGATCAAAGGAGCGAGTCCTTCAGGGCGTGCAGGTCGGGATCCTTCCGGGCCACGGCCACGAGTCGCCCGTCGAGATCGAAGGACTTGTGCAGGCATTCGCGGGCGCTTTCAACGTCGCCGAGGGCGGCTCGGTAACACCCGAGATTGTAGAAATAGAGCGCCTCTTCCTTCAGGGATGACGGTCCCTGTGAGAGCAGTTCGAGCGCTTCCTCCGTCCGTTTCATCTCGTGGAGGCAATAGGCGCCATGGATGTAGCCCGCGCAACCGTCGGGGTCCATCGCCCGCAGTCGGGCGCTCAGTTCCTGGGCCTCGTTCCATTCCCTCTCGTGGAGGAGGAGGAGGATGCGCATCTGGATGAGGTTCGGCGTGGGCTGAAATTCGGCTTCCACTTCCGCCAGTTCGCTGCGGGCGTCATCGATCATCCCGAGTTCGTAGTAACCCTGCACGATCTGCAGGCGGTGGTCGCAATCGGAAAACGGGGCGTCGTCGTGGGGAGCCGTTTCTTGTGCCATGGAATAGAGTGGAATGCTGGATTTCAGCGGCACCGGAGAAGATACTCCGGTATTATTTAAGAATCCTTAAGCATACTGATCGGGAGGAATCGCGGCAGGTCAAGCCCTTGGCGAGAATTTCGGTGGCGGGAATTCCGATTGAATTGCGGGGACGGACCCCCGAAGATGCGCGCGTGCAAAAAGCCTTCGTCCTGGGTGCCGGGCTGGGAACGCGCCTGCATTCCCTGACCGAGCACCTTCCCAAGCCTCTGATTCCCGTCTGCCAGCGTCCGCTCGTCGCCTACGCCTTCGAGCATTTGCGCCGCGCGGGAGTGGGTGCATTCGTGGTCAATACCCACCATCGCGCCGAGGCCTACGCGCGCTTTTTCCCCGACGGTTCCCACGGGGGGTGCCCGATCACGTTTCGGCACGAGCCGGTTCTCCTCGAAACCGGCGGCGGCATCGACAATGTGGCCGACCTGCTCGGCGGCGACGGCTTCCTCGTCTACAACGGCGACATTCTCACCGATCTGCCCCTCGCTCCCGCCATCGCGGCGCACGAGGCTTCGGACAATCTGGTCACCCTCATCCTCCGAAGCGACGGTGCGGCACAGCACATCGCGTGGGATGCGGAGACCGGGAAGGTGCGGGATATACGCGACAAGCTCGGCACGGGATTGCCGACACCTTTTCAGTTCACCGGAATCTATGTGTGCCGCCCGGAGTTCCTCGACCGCCTGCACAAGCGGACGAAGCATTCGGTCATCCTGCCCTTCCTCGAAATCATCGCTGACGGGGGGCGGCTGGGAGCGGTTGTCGCGGATGAGGGGGATTGGTGGGATCTCGGCACCCGTGAGACCTATCTGGAAGCCCAACTCGCGCTCCTCGGTTCCGACTTTCCCTGTTATGCCGGAGGGGCGGCGCTCCGGGAGTGGAAGACGCGCGTGCACCCGACGGCGCGGATCGCCGAAGGGGCGGAAGTCGACGCGATGACGGTTCTCTGCGAGGGATCGGTGGTCGAATCCGGCGCGACGGTGCGCGCGTCCGTGCTCTGGCCCGGGGCGACAGTCCGCGCCGGGGCCGATCTGGATCACTGCATTGTCCGTGAAGGCGAAGTGGCGGTCGGAACCCAGCGATCGGCGAATATCTGACGCCATGCTCGCCGCCGCTGCCATTCTCGCGAGAACCCGGGACGCCCTCCTGGACGGGGCCTCGTTTCACGGGATCGCGCCGATCCTCAAGGGAGGCTCTGATCGCGCCTACTGGCGGCTCTCCGGAGGCGGGCGCTCGATTATTTGCATGGAATACACGACGGCGCGGCCGGACAACGCGGCCTTTGTTCCCGTGACCCGCTTCCTCGCCTCGCTCGAGGTGCCGGTTCCGGAAATCGTTGCCCTGCGCGAGGACGAACGGCTGGTCTGGCTGGAGGATCTCGGGGCAGACGATCTCTGGGCGCACCGGGAAGCACCGTGGGAGGAGAGGCGACCGCTTTACGAATCGGCGCTGGCCGCCGTCGCTCGGTTGCACGCCATCGGCGAAGCGCAACTCGCGGATCTCGCCGCCCCGGAACTCCAGCCACCGTTCGATGCCGCTCTCTACCAGTGGGAGCAGGATTATTTTTTCGACCACTTCGTCGCGGGCTATCTGGGGCGGGCGGAAGACGCGGAGTTCCTTCGGGAGTCGGACGCCCTTTCCGGACTCGTCGCTGCTCTGGGGGAGATGTCCCGTGCGCTGGTTCACCGCGATTTCCAGTCGCAGAATATCATGGTGCGGAACGGTGTGGCCTGGCTCATCGACTATCAGGGACTCCGGTTGGGACGGCCCGAATACGACGTGGCATCGCTCCTTTATGATCCCTATGTGTCGCTTGCCGAGGACGAGCGAGAGCATTTGAAGGGCTTCTATTGCGATCTTTTCGAAGTACCCGTGGCCTACGCCGAATGGGAGAAAGTGTACCATCGCTGCGCGGCCCAGCGGCTGATGCAGGCCCTGGGGGCCTACGGATTTCTCGGGCTGCGCAAAGGGAAGCCCGCCTTTCTCGCCCACATCCCGAATGCGCTCGCGAATCTGCGCGATGTCCTGGATCGTTCGGGCCTGCTTTCGGAATTGCGTCCGTTGCTTGATCCGGGGCAAACTGACGGGGGTATCCTGAGTTCCCGAAGCGGACTTTGAGGCCCGCAGGCCCTTGCTCCCACGTTACCATCCGTGCATCAATCCACCCACAGGCACCGCATCGCCGCCTTTCCACCGATCCCCTCCGAGCCCGCCCTGCCTGTGGTGATCGATCAGGTGACGCCGTCTTCGCGTGGCGGAACAGCGCCGGTGAAGCGCGTGCTCGACGAGCCCCTCCGGGTCGAAGTCGACGTCCTGGCGGAAGAGGCCAGCGTCCGCGTGTTTCTGCGATGGCGATTGCGGGGCGTTCTCCGCTGGGAGGAAAAAGCGATGATCCTGCTCGGGGACTATCGTTACGGAGCGGAAATTCGTTTTCCCCTCGCGGGAGACTATGAATTCGCGGTGCGCGTCGCCCTCGCGGCGGGAACCGGCGAGGCGCTATCTCCCGCGGAATCACTGGTGGTCGAACGCACTCTGGCCCGCAGTGCGGCCTGGGTCGCCCTGGCGTCTTTTCGAAATGCAACGGGGAGCACGCCGGGCGAATGGTTACCCCGACTGGACGCGCTCAAGCTGATGGGTTTCGACATCGCGATCCTGCCTCCCCTCGGCGGGAGGGAAGGAGGGATCGACGCCGGCTTCGGAACCGCCGAGGATGTCGAGTGGCTCCTGCGCGCCGCCGCGCAGCGGGGAATGGAGCTGGCGCTCACTTTGACGGTCGGCGATGCGACGGCGTTGGCCTATGGCGGGGACTTCGCCGCACGCTGGGAAGTCTGGGCGGAGCGGGCGAGGCGCCTGGTTGCCCTTGGCGTGCGGGCCCTTGCTTGTCCGGACGCGCATCTGGCACCGGCCGCGTTCTGGGGCCGCTTGGTGGCGGAACTCCGTGCGGCCTACCCCGATCTCGTCTTTCTCGCGGGTGGCGGAGGGAGCCGGAAGCAGCGGATCGCGCTCGCCCGGATCGGATTCAGCCAGTCCCTGTCGACCATCGGACAGACAGGGAGCGTCGTTGAACTCAAGCGCCTCGTCCATGACCACCATCCGCCGGAAGAGGATGATCCCCGTCGCTCCTGCCTCTGGCCCGAGTTTTCCGGCGTGGAAACCACTTTGGCGGAAAAGAAGATTCGCATCGCGCTCGCGGCGCTGCTTTCGCCCGCCTGGGGAATCTCCGAGAACTGGATCGCCGGTGCTGACGGACACGGTCCGCTGGCGTCCTTTGTCTCCCAAATGAACCGCATCCGCCACGCGAATCCGGTGCTGCGGGAATCCGGAACCGCGGTTGTGTGCCATAGTCCGCGGCATGGGGTTCTGCCGCTCCTGCGGGGGCAGGGCCGAAGCACCGTGCTGGCCGTCCTGAACGTTGCTCCGGAGCCGACGCCGGTCGACGCGTGGATTCACTTGCCCCGTGCCCTGGAGTCCGACTGTTTCGCCGCCCGCGATCTCTTCACCGGCCGGGCGACACCATGGCACGGGAGCGCGCATTTGGTCGGACTCGACGGCTTTGATCGGTGCGTGCGGGTCTTCCGGCTGGAAAATGAAGAGGAATTCGGCGGCTCTGTGCTACCTTAGCGGCCCTTCCATTCCCTCCCTCCGATCCCGCGTGCCTTTCGTTTCCAAAGCCATCATCTTCCTCCTCCTCTGCGGCGTTGGCGTTTTCTTCCTCGACAGGGAGGAAGAGCGCGGGACCTTCGCCTCCGCGAACCAGACCTACATCGACTGGCTCATCGGAAACAGTCGGGAGAAGATCCAGGAACCCTCGGTCACGTTTCTCCGGATCGACGAGGGCGCGCTGGAGGCCTACGAGAGCGGAACCGCTTTCGGACCGCTCGAATTCGCCCAGCTGCTCCACCGGTTGAACGAATACAAGCCGAAGGTCGCGGCCATCGAGCCTGTGCTCGAGTGGAAGGAGAAGGAGGAACTCCTCCTGAACGCGCTGCGGGACACTTCCCTGCAGTGCGAGAACCTCCTTCTCGGAAGCGTCCTCGAGCTGGATTCGACCGGGGCGCCGCTCTCGGACGCGGTGCTTTCGCTCTTTCCCGCCGTCGCGAAGGTGAAGGGAGATCCCTCGCGCATCCCCGAATTCACCGGTGCCCGCGACCTTCCCGAGTTGCAACTGCGCATCACCTCGAACCTCGGCTTCACCGCCATCGACCTCGGCGACGCGGTTACCGCCAGCGAGGACTCGTTGGCGGTGCCCTTGCTCGCCCGCCATGGCGGGAAGGTCATCCCCGCCTTCGTCCTTCGGGCCGTGATGCTGGAGAACGGAATCGCGCCCGAGGACGTCGAGGTCGAACTGGGGGCATCGATTCGCCTCGGAGACGCCCTCACCATTCCTGTCGACGCCCGCGGCTACCTCACCGTCTTCGCCGGCCTCCGGGAGCGCCTTCCAACCTACAGTGCCTCGATCCTCATCTGGAAGCCCGACGAGGTGGTCGGCGAAGACGGCAGCGGCCAGGGCATGAAACCGGAGGAACGCTCGGCCCTCGAAAGCAGGGTCGTCCTCATCGGCTACGACAACGAGCCAGCCAAACGGATCCCTTTGAAGAAGGGCGCCCTGATCTCCCGCGCGGAACTCTTCGCCCTCGCCATTGCCACCGTCCAGAGCGGACGCTACATCCGCCTCCTGCCCGATCCCGTGCAATACGGCGTGTGGGTCGCCCTCGTCCTCGCCGGGCTCTTCATCCTGCGCTTCCGGCGCAAGCGCGCCCTCGGCCTTGGATTCCTTCTCCTCCTCCTCTACTTCATCGCGGGAATGCTTCTTTTCCAGAGCGCCCGTACCTGGATGCCCGTCGTCATCCCCCTCGGTCTCCTCGCCTGCCTCCTCGTCGCCGCCCTCGTCCTTCCCTCCCAGGCCGCCGCGAAGGGCAAGGATGATCCCGCTCCGGAATAACCATCCCTCTCGCTACGGACGCGTCGAGCCGGCGATGCGGAGGGCGGGAGTTGAAGGAGGCCCCCGAGGCTCCAGTCTCATCCCCCACCCGAGGCAATGGCCTCGCCCTCAGGCGCGTGCCCAAGCAGGAGCTTGGGCACGAGGGAACGTTCCATCCCGTCTCTCGCATCACCACCTCGTTCCCAAAGCGCTGCGCTCACTTTGGGAACGAGGTTAAAATAGGACTCCGGGCACATATTTCTCCCGCTGCCGGTCGCGGTGGTCGAGGCGGTCTCGGTGGAGGTCACGGACGCTTTGCTGCCTTCGGCGATGTTCTGTTTTCCAGAGCGGGCGGCCTGAACCATCTGGTCCATGGTGCGGTCGCCACGCCTGAGGAACTTCTCGCAGAAGCGAAAGGTGATGTCGTAGATGATCTCGGACTTTTGGTAGGAGAGAAGTTCCCGGTAATTCCGGTCTTGGGGAGAAAGCCGGGCGGGTCTTCGGAGTGCGGCATGGGGTGGGAGAGATGGGTCTTCTATGAATTATATTAATTATAGATAGGTCGTATCGAGCCTACGAGACCTATGCCTTCGCGTAAACCTCCGCGCCGCTTTCCACGAACTCCTTCGACTTCTCCTCCATGCCTTTCTCCAGCGCCTCCTCCTCGGAGATGGCTTGTTCGGCGGCGTATTTGCGCACGTCCTCGGTGATCTTCATCGAGCAGAAATGCGGGCCGCACATGCTGCAGAAATGCGCTGTTTTCGCGCCTTCCTGGGGGAGGGTTTCGTCGTGGAATTCCTGGGCGGTTTCGGGG
>JAHEDC010000306.1:0-7301 GCA_024641425.1 Verrucomicrobiales bacterium
GCGGGGACGGAGCCGGAATTGAGGGCGTCGGAGACGAGGACATATTCGAGGACGTTGACGATGCCATCGCCGTCGAAGTCGTCGAGTTCGCCGCTGAGGGGCGGGGAGCCGGGGCCGAAGGTGGCGTCGCGCCAGCTCGCGTAAGTTTCGCCGGGATCATCGACGCCGGGAGTGCCGCCCGTGACATAGCTCGCGCGCCAGTTCGTGGCGAGGCCGTGGCTGGGGACGGAGACGGGATTGACGAGGGTGAGCGAGGGGCCTCCGCCGTCGGGGCTGGTCGGCCAGGGAGCGGCATCATCGTAGATGAAATCGCGGAGGGCGGTGCCGGCTCCGAAGGAGAGTTTGAGCTGCTCGCCGCCATTGCTGAGGCTGTCGGTCGACTGCCATTCCCCCGCGACGGGGAGGCCCGCGCCGTAGCGCAGCTCGAAGGCGCTGCGGTTAGCGACGACGAGGACGAAGGCGCCGGGGGCGAGGGTAGTGATGTCGGAGCCGAGGAAGTCGAAATCGACGCCCTTGGTGAAGCGGACGTTGGTGAGATCGAGGGGAACGGGGCCGACGTTGCGGAGTTCGAGGTATTCAAAGACGTTGTCGTTGGTGAAGCCGGCGGTCATCTCGGCGGGCGTCGGGTTCGTGGGATGGTACATGATCTCGGTGATGACGAGTCCGTTCAAGTAGGCCGAGATGTCGGGCAAGGTGGCGGTGAATTGGGCGGGTGCCGACCAGTGGCTCCAGCGCCCGGAGGCATCCTGGTGTCGGACGCGGGCGCGGTAGGTATGGCCGGAGCGGATGGTCACGGTGGGAATCTTGACCGTGCTGCCGAAGGTGGGGAGAGAGCCGGAATTCCAGGCGGCGTCCCATTCCAGTTTGAAGGGATCGGTGGGGAGATAGGCCGGTGCGGTGGGATCGGTGATCTCGGCGACACGCCACTCCATCGCTCCGAAGGTGCCCGCGCCCTGGGGATCGGCGAAGGCGCTCGTCTGGAAGGTGAGGCCGTCGGTGGGGAAGCCCGCCACGCCGGTGTAAGTGATCGTGGGCGTGGCGGGGATCTGCGCGCCCTCGCCGTTCGAGGCCTGGAGCGTGTCGAGGAAGGCGGCCTGGCCACCGGCTCCGACGTTTCCTCCCGGCCAGGAACCGCCGGTGAAGGCGAAGTTCTTCATGTCCTGCGCGTAGGCTTCGACGGAAGTCAGGCCGGGGCCGGTGAGTCCGCTGTAGCTTCCCGCGTCCGCGGGCGCGCCGTTCCAGCGACTCGCGTCGGCGGCCCGGAACGGGGAAACGCGGGCGGCGAACTCGTCGAGGAGGGGATTGATCTGGTCCGGCTGCCAGAGGAGGTCGCGGACCTCCCGAACCACATTGAAATACGCAGGCCACAATTCGGGCGTCGAGTTCCCATCGGCCCCGCCGCCGGTGGCGGGGAAGAGGGCATTGTAAACCACGTCATGACCCGAGTTATAGGTCGGCCCCCAAGTGGAGTCGGTATCCCACGGGAGAATCCAGAGTTTCCCATAGTTATTGTTTGCCGGAAGATAAGTCGGCTCGAAGTAATAGACCATGTTCTTGTTCGCGCTCGGCCAGTAATCGTAGTGGCGGATGGCCTCGACGAGGGCGTGCCAGCGATTCCATTTGTCGAGATTGACATACGCGCCGATGTAGGCGGCGGACTTCGCGCCATCAAGGTTGTTCTCGATGTTATTGTGATCCGCGCCGTTGGAGGGGGCGAAGGGGGCCTGGTAACGCTGTTGCTGGAGCGCGTCGGTCGTCTGGTTGATGAGTTTGTAAAGGTTGCCTTTCTCAAGCTTGTGCTCTTCCAGGAAACGGACATCGTAGGTTTCTGAGACGAAGTAGATGCCATTGAAATCGCCGCGCCATTTGTCGGGAGCTTCGTCGGCCCCGTCGATGACCCGCCAGTGAAGCCACTGGCTGTTCGCGCCCGGGACGCCAACCTTGTTGAAGAGGTGATAATTGACTGCTTCGTTGAGGGCGTAAGTAAGAGTCCCGCGGTTGCTGTTGCCCTTGCCGAGAGTCAAGGTGCGCCAGGTCTTCGCATACTTTTTGCCGGAAAGGTCGCGCGCCTGAAGATAGTAGCCGTCGTTCAAGCGATAGCGCATCGAGCGCTTGCCCGAGAACTGGTAGCGACCGTTGGCGCCGCGCAGACGGTAGGTGATGTTATCATAGACGACGCCGTCGTAGACGATGGCGCCGTCCCAGTTATAGAGAAAGCGGGCGTCGGTGCCTTGGTTGATCTGGTCGGCGCCGTTGTAGGCGATGCATTGGGCGTAGTCCGCGCCGCGGGTGACGAGGTGGTAGACGGGCAGCGTATTCGCCATGACGGCGGCGGAATTTCCCTCGTAGGCGGGGACCCCGTTGTAGACGAAGTAGGCGAAGTTCCTCGATTCGTCGTCGGGATAGGGGACGCGGGCGGAGAGACCGAGACCGTCCGTGATCGTGATGCGGTAGCGGACAAGCGTCCGGTGAGCCTGAGCGGGAAGCGCGACGGTGAATACATCGTCGCCCGCGAGGACATCCCCACCGGTGGCGTCATCGCGCATGAAGACGGTGATCCAACCGGTCTCGTAAGCCGGGTTGGCGGGTCGGGTCTGCGCGGTGTTGATATTGTTGCCGACAATTGGAAGGGGGAGCCGGGCCGGTACAAAGGCACCTGGCGCGACGACCTGGTATTCGAGGGAGACCGTCGCGACGCCCTCGGGATCGGTGACTTTCGCGGTAATGACGACGGGATCGGAGGAAGTCGGTGCCTTCGGGGTGTGTGCGACCTGCCGGATATTGGGCGCGGCATTCGTCGCGAGAACCGAATTCGCGGCTCCCGGGGTCGGGTTCGGGTTCGAGCCGCGCCACGAGCTGCCAAGGCTGTTGTCGAGAGTGGGATGGATCAGTTCCATGGAGGGGCCATTGCCGCTCGGAACGACGGGCCAGGGGAAGCCCACCTTGTAGTCGACCTCGTCGATGACGGCATCGTTCGCATCCCTCAGGCGCACGGTTTCGCCGTCGGAATCGAGGTTTCCGCTGAACGGGCCGAGGGCGGTGACGGCGAAAGTCGCCTGCATCGTCGGAGGATCTTCGGCGATGACGAGATAGCCGCCGGCGGGAATGGAAGTTCCGCCGGGGAAAATGTAATCGACGGCACCGGAGAGGCGCCAACCGTCGAGCGGAGCCGCGACCTCGGAGGGGTTATGGATCTCGATGAACTCCTGGCGAATCGTGTTGCTCGGAGGGTTGTAGTGGATCTCATTGATGACAAGGGCATCGGAGGGAGCCACGACAGTGAGAAGGAAGCTTTTCTGGTAACTCAGCCCACCACTATCGAGGCTGCGGAGGCGGATGGAATAAGTGTTTCCGACGAGACCGGCAAAGGGAATGGCGGTACGCAACTGGTTGCCGACAATCGAGAAGAGGCTGTTGTTCGTGTCTCCATCCCCGGCGACGAGGGCGTAGGTGTGCGTATCGCCCGCGTTGACATCGAGACTGGAGATCGCCGCGATGAAGCCGCCCAGCGGAACGGTTTCGCTGATCTTGGTCGTACTCAGGCCGATGTCGTGAGGGGCCGTGGGGGGCGGGACGACACTGAGGGCCACCGTCGCGGTCGGCGAATCGTATTTCCCGTCGTTGACCTTGAAGACGAGGCTGTCGGTGCCCGTGAAGCCGACGTTCGCGGTATAGGTGAGATTCGGGGCCGTGCCGGTGAGGTTGCCGGAGGTCGGCGGGGTGACGACGAGATAGGAAAGCGTGGGATTGGGATGCGTGTTCGGATCGGATCCCGTCAGCGTGACCGGGAGCGGGGTCGTGGTGACAGTGGAGAGTGACTGAGCGTTCGCGGTCGGAATGCCGGGCGAAGCCTCGATGATCGCCGTCGCCTCGCGGCTGATCATGGTGCCGCCGGTCTCGCGGGCGCGGAGGGTGTAGGTGAGGTTCTGCGGGACGCCGCCGGTGTCCCCGACGATGGAAGGGAAACTTCCGGAGGGGTTCGATGTCGTGTGGAGAATCGCGCCACCCGGAGCAAGGATTTCCACGACGAGGGAACCACTGACGGCTCCTGCGTTCACGTTCCAGGCCAAGTCGGCGCTCTCGCCTTCGTAGCGTGCAGCCGGTGTCGCGGTGAAGCTGACGATCACCGGGCCTCCCGGGGAAGTGGTAGGCGCGTTCCGTGTGCCGTCGATGGTGGCGTCGCCGACGGGAGTGCCGCCGTTGTCTCCCCCGGCCCGATCACCGAAATTACCTTCAAAGTCGAAGTAGGCAATGAGGTTGGGCTCGCTGCCGGTCAGTTGCTTGTTGTAATTGTTCGCGATCTCGGTGGCCGTGCGCGCGCGATCCCAGATGCGTATCTCGTCGATGAAGCCATCGAAGAATTCCGCGTTGAGGCGGGAGCCGATACGATGGTTCAAATTGGCGACATTGACGGCACCGGCGGTGCGCGGAGGACCGAGGGGCGAACCGTTCCAGTACCACTGGGTCTGGCTTCCGTTGTAGGTCACCGCAAGGTGGTGCCAACCGGTGCTCCCGGTCGTATCGGGAAGAATGTCGATCCCGAAATTCTCGTCGTGGTCGTTGCCCCAGAAATAGTGCCGGGTGCCGGTCGCGCCCCGCAGGCGGAGGCCGTTCGCGGTGCTGGTCGGCCCCTGGGTGCCCCAGAAGGTGATCTGGCCCCCGTTCGCGCCCCCGGTGGGGATGCTCGTGGGATTGATCCAGGCCTCGGTGGTGAATGGGGCGCTGCCACTGGGAATGCCCTCGTTGGGGAAGGTGACGAAGTCGCCGTTGCCGTCGAGTTTCAGCACCCCCGCTGCGGCGGAGGCGATGGTAAGGAGCAAGGCGGCCAGGACAGCGGCCAGGGGTTGAGGGGGGGGCATGGGGATGGAGGGGAAACAAAAAGGGCGCCGGGGAAAATGGATCCCGCGACGCCCTGAAAGTAGTTGATTCCGGAACCGAATACTACCGGCGCCGACGAAGAACCAGCGCCAGCCCCACGAGACCGAGAACGCCGGTAGCAGGCTCGGGAATGGGAGCGTTCACCCCTTGGGCGATCAGCGCGCCGCCCATGAAGGTGCCATTGTTGTCGCCGCCGGCCACGTCCGTCAGTCCATTTTCAAAGTTCCAGTATGCCACGAGAAAAGGCGAGACCATGGGGTCGCTTGCGGCGATGGGGGAGTTGTAGCCAGCGGCGATCGTGGCGGCGTCGAGGGCCACGTTCCAGATCGAAACCTCATCGATGAGACCGTGGAAATACTCCGCGTTAAGACGATTGCCAATCCGAAAGTTTGCGCCCACCACGTTCACTCCCGCGTGGGGTGCGGGGGCTCCCAATTGTGCTCCGTTTAAGTACTGCGTCAGGTTCGTCCCGTCCCAGGTCACGGTCAGCTGATGCCATCCGTCCCCGTTCGGGCCCGTGGTGTCGGGCAGAATATTCATGCCCAGACTGCGATCCGTATCGTTCGCCCAAAAAAAGTGCCGGGTCCCGGAGTCTCCGTTGAGGCGGAAGCCATTGGCCTGATTGTTGGATTGGTTGCCCCAGAAGGTGATCATGCCTCCACTTGTCGCGTTCGGCACACTCGTTGGATTGATCCATGCCCCGATCGTGAACGCACTGGCCCCGATCGGAACGTTGGTCCCAACAAAACTCACCCAGTCGTCGACACCGTCGAGGCTCAGGGCCGCGCCGCGGGAAAGGCTGGCACTGGCGGCGAGTGCCGCACCGAGGATACAGATTCTCTTGAATTTCATAGAGGGATTCGGTCGAGGATAGACTTCGAGTTGTTGAAATAAGCCGGATTATTATTTGGTTTCGATTTGGTATATCAACACCCGCATGGGGCAAACAAGGAAAAATGAAGCGATTCCGCCACGACCCTTCTTCGCGCTTTCGAGGACGCCCCCGAGTGGAAGCGGCGTTCGTCAATCGCTGATCAGCGCGAAAAGGGCGCGGGCAGCGAAAATCCCTCTTTCTGGCAAAACAAAACCCCGCAACGGGGAACACTGAGTGCGCGTTGCGGGGCTTGTATCGGGCGGGACTAGGGGATGTGCTAACTGGAATATCGTTGCATGGTTATAGAGGAGTGTCAACACTTTCCGCCCCGTTCGGATATCAAGCCTCGGAAAGAAGTATTCCGCGTGAAATCGCCGGGTATCTCACTGGAGCTCAATCGAGGATTCTCCGTCGCGACTATCGAGATGGGGGATGGTGGGAATCGATTTATCCGCTTTTCTACCAAGTGTTTGGCAATTGCAAAACGGAGGGGTGGCGGAAAATCGCGATTTTTTCCGGGTCTCGGAAGGGGAGTTAAGGCGGGCTCACAGGTGCATCGGAGGACTGCAAGGAACTCAGGGGGCGGTGAGGGCGGCCTTCCAGGTCTCGCCGTCGGGCAGCGCCGCCTTGTCGAGGAAGCCCGCGTATTCCTTCGCAAAAAGGCGGCGGTTTTCCTCGGTGGGGATCGAATGCACGAAGGTCGTGAGGGCTGCGGGAGTCTCGAAGGAAAGGGTCCGCGTCATGCCCTGGTAGGCGTTGGAGCGGTCGTCGGGGTTGGGGAGGGATTCGACCCAGGCCACCGATTTCCCGGGAGTGTCGCGGGCGAGGACTCCGCCGAGCTTTGCGAGGGCTTGATAGCGGATAAAGGAATTGCCGATCGAGAGCGCGTATTCCTGCGCCTTGTCGAAGTCGGTTTCATCGAGCCTGTGGATCACGGAGGAACCGATCAGTTCGTCACGGAGATCAGGACGCAGTGCCAGCACGCGATCAAGCGTCGCGTAATCCATCGCCCTGGCGGCGAGGAACGTCGCGTGTTTTGCGATGGCCATCATCCACGGATCAACGGTTTCGGCGGAGTTTGCGACTTCGGGGGAAGCCTCGAGTTTCATCACGCCCTCCACCAGCGCGGGGAGAGCGGCAATGTCGTAGGATTCCAAACCGGCGCTGACGGTGGAATTGACCATCGCGGAGTAGATTTGCTGATCTTTGAATTGAAGGGCGAACGCTGTGGCCTGTGCGAAATCATCGGCGGCAATCGTTTGGGCCAATCGAAGGGCTAAAATGTCTCGCCGTCCTTCGAGGGGAGAGCGCAAGGCGAGGATGGCGTTCTGGGCGAAGGTGAGGTCTTTCTCGGCGAGAGCATTCACCGCGGCCGGGATGGAAATGCCCGGCAGATAGAGCGTCACCTCCAGCGCCTGGTCTGGAAAGCCCGCCTTGATCGCCGCGTGGATGCGCTGCGCGAGGTCGGGAGCGATCTCGGTGTCGCCGCGTGTGTCCCAGATGTCCGCGATGGCCTTCGCGTCGTTCGCTTCCAGCGCCGCGAGGATTT
>JAHEDC010000306.1:7311-8023 GCA_024641425.1 Verrucomicrobiales bacterium
TGCTCCTCCGGCGTGAGCGCGGGCGGGGCCGACAGGCCGGTCTCCGCGCTCAGGGTCGGCGGTTTCTCCTCGGTGGGGGAGGAGACGGGTTTCCGTTCGCCGCAGGAAACCACGAGAAGCAGGGCGGCGAGGGGAGCGAGGGATTTGGCGGGCACGGGGAAAGGATAGACGGGCGTTGCGTGCTTGGACACGGAAAAGCGGCGGATGTTCAAGGACGGCATCGGGACGAATCCGTCTTGACCTGTGGCGGCGGGATTCGTTAGCGTTTGTCCGTGAAGCCATTCCGAATCCCCGCTCTCGTCCCCGCCCTCCTGTTGTTCTCCATTGTGCCGAGCACGGCGGAAGTCTCGTTCGAGGACGGGTTGAAGGGGCATCTCGGGAAGCTCACGGAGGAGAAGATGCCCGGCATGGCGGTTCTCGTCGCGCGGGACGGGAAGATCGTTTACGAGGGCGGCTTCGGCTTCGCGGATCTGGAGAAGAAAACGCCGGTGACGGCGGCGACGAAGTTCCGCATCGGTTCGGTGACGAAGCAGTTCGTGGCGGCGGCGATCCTGAAACTCGCGGAGGACGGGAAACTCGCGCTCGATGATCGGCTGGAGAAGTATTTCCCGGGATTTCCGGGAGGGGAGGGCATCACGGTGGCCCAATTGCTCACGCACACGTCCGGCATCCACAGTTACACGAGCAAGCCGGAGTTCATGACGCGCGTGAC
>JAHEDC010000010.1:0-29604 GCA_024641425.1 Verrucomicrobiales bacterium
GGACATGCTATCGAGAAACCGGCGTTGTCCTTCCGCGAAGAGGATGTCGAAGGCCAGGGTCGACTTCCCCGAGCCACTTAGACCCGTGATAACAACTAACTCGTCGCGGGGAATCTCGATGTCGATGTTTTTCAGGTTATGTTCGCGCGCTCCGAGGATCTGGATGGAGTTTTCCGTTTTCCGTTTTCGGTTTTCAGTGAGATACGGCGTTGCTTTCTCGGCGGCGCGGAGCGTCTCTCTTTCTGAAAACTGAGAACTGCCCCCTGAAAACTGGCTTTGAAGATACTGCCCGGTATGACTCGCCCCAACCCCCGCAATTTCTTCCGGCGTTCCCGTCGCGACAACATAACCACCCGTGTCCCCCGCTTCGGGGCCGAGGTCGATGACGTGGTCGGCATTTTTGATGACATCGAGGTTGTGTTCAATGACGACAAGCGTGTGCCCAGCGTCGGCGAGTTTGTGGAAGACCTCGAGGAGGATGCGGATGTCGTCGAAATGAAGGCCGGTGGTCGGTTCGTCGAAGATGAGGAGGTTTGTTGATTGATTGGTTGATTCGGAGGGAGATTCTAAGAGATGGCCGACTAACTTGAGGCGCTGGGATTCGCCGCCGCTCAGGGAGTTGAGCGGTTGGCCAAGACGGAGATAGGTCAGGCCGACGCTGGCGAGCGTTTCGAGCTTCGTCAGGATGGCGAGGGCGTCGGTCGGTTTTTTGCCATCGAAATTCGCGGCCACGACACGGAAGAAGGCGATGCCTTCGTCAACGGTGAGTTCTAGAACATCATGGATCGATTTCCCTTCCAACTCCAGCGCGAGGGCGTCGGGGGTGTAGCGTTTGCCCTCGCACTCGGGACAGCGGAGATAGAGGTCGCTGAGGAATTGCATCTCGATTTTCTCGAAGCCATTCCCCCAGCAACGCTCGCAGCGCCCGGCTCCGGAGTTGAAGGAGAAGAAGCCGGGCGTCAGGCCCTGCGCCTTGGCATCGGGCGTATTGGAGAAAAGCTTCCGGATGTGGTCGAAGGCACCGATGAAGACGGCGGGCGTCGAACGGGGGGTGCGGGCGAGCGGCGACTGGTCGACCATCACGCATTGGCCGATGGCTTCGTAACCGCTGAGGCCGAGGCAGGTGCCCGGTTCCTCGGTCGGCACTTCGCCGCGGAGGCGCATCAGGTTCTGGTAAAGGACATCGTGCACCAGCGTCGATTTCCCCGATCCGGAAACTCCCGTCACGCAGGTGAAGAGGCCGAGTGGAATGAGGGCGTCGACCTTCTTGAGGTTATTCTGGGTCGCGCGGTGAATAGTCAGGACGTGATGGCGCTTCGGCTGGCGGCGTTTCTTCGGAACCGGGATTTGTAGCTTTCCCTGGAGATAACTCAAAGTGAGCGAATCCTTCGCCTTTCCGCCGGACGGGCCGTGGTAGATGAGTTCGCCGCCCTTCTCGCCACGCCCGGGACCGATGTCGATGAGGTTGTCGCTCGCGCGAATGACCGATTCCTCGTGTTCGACGACGAGCAGGGTATTGCCCTTGTCTCGGAGGCTTTCCATGACTTCGATGAGACGTCCGGTATCGCGCGGATGGAGGCCGATGCTTGGTTCGTCGAGGACGAAGAGCGTGTTCACGAGCGAGGCTCCGAGACAGGTCGTCAGGTTGACCCGCTGCACCTCGCCGCCGCTGAGCGAACGGGTCGGTCGGTCGAGATTGAGATAAGTCAGTCCGACGTGGGTGAGGTAGCGGAGACGTGCGGTGATCTCCCTGGCAAGGGTCTCAGTGGTCTTGTTTTTGGGAATTAGATTGTCATTCAGGAAAGTAAGGAGGTCGCCGATGGAAAGATGCCAGAGTTCGGGAAGTTTCTTGCCCGCGAAGACGAAGTTCAGGGCTTCGGGTTGGAGGCGCTGGCCGCGGCAGGCGCGGCATTTAGTGTAACTCCGGTAGCGGCTGAGAAAGACGCGGACGTGCATCTTATAGGACTTACTCTCCAGCCAGTCGAAGAAGCCCTGCACGCCATACCAGTCGCGGCTTTCCCAGGCTTCTTCCGGAGGTTTCCCCTCGCCGTAGAGCACCCAGTCCTGGTCGGATTTCGGGAGGTCGTCGAAGGAGCAGTCGAGATCGATGTCGCGGGTGCGCGCGCAACGGAGGAGATCCTGCTGCGACTCCGAATAGGTGTTGCCCTGGAAGGCCTTGACGAGGCCGTCGCGGATCGAGAGCGATTTGTCGGGGAGCGCGCGGTCGATGTCGATGCCGATAGTACGTCCGAAACCGCGACAGGTGGGACAGGCCCCCAGCGGGTTGTTGAAGGAAAAGAGCCCTGGGCTTGGCGGGCGGATGGCGACATCGCAGGCGGCGCAATGCCAGCGGGTCGAGAACGCGAGCGCCTCCTTCGGCGTGTCCTCGGGAATCAAAGTGAGCTGGCCCTTACCGAAATGGAGCGCGGCCTCGAGGGCTTCGTAGAATCGGTTCAGTGTGGACTTGGCTCCTCCGATTTTGATTCGATCCTGCACGACGCGCACGACGGCGGGGAGCGACTTCCGCACGTACTTTGACGGCTCGTCCACGCGGTGGATTTCGTTATAGACGAAAACGCGCAGGTATCCCTGCGCCTGGAGGAACTCGAAAAACTCCGCCGGCTTTGTCTTCGCAGGCACCGGGATGCCGAAGGTGACGAGGACGGCGAGCCCCTCGAACGCCTCCAGTGCCCGGGTCGCGATCGATTTCGGCGTTTCCGGGCGGATCGGCGCCTTGCATTCGGGACACACGGCGGTCGCGACCTGCGGGAAGAGGAGCTTCAGGTAATCGTTGATCTCGGTGATGGTGCCGACCGTCGAGCGGGTCGAGCGCACGTTGTTCGCCTGCTCGATGGCGATGGCCGGTGGAATGCCGCGGATGCTGTCGACCTGCGGCTTGTCCATCCGGTCGAAGAACTGCCGGGTGTAGGGCGAGAACGTCTCGACATACCGCCGCTGGCCTTCCGCATAGACGGTCTGGAAGGCGAAGCTCGACTTCCCGCTCCCGCTCGGGCCGGTGACGACGTTCAGTTTCCCGAGCGGGATGTCGATGTCGAAGCCCTTGAGGTTGTTCTGCCGCGCGCCCCGCACCGCGATCACGCCGGGGGCGGATTTCGGCTGGGCTTTCTTCTTCGGGGTCGATTTCTTGCGGGGAGCGGTCATGTTTGGGGAAATGGAGTAAGGCAATACGCGCCCGGCGCAAGTGTGGGAGCACGGGAGCCTCCCGCATTGCGCTGAGAACAAGGACTTGGCCGCACGGTTCCCATTGACGGAACTCCATGACTGAAAGATACTTTGGGGCTCCTTTCGAAGGGGCATCTTGCCTATTCTCCTTCAAACCCCTGATCCCCGCCCCTCCCGTATATGAACGGTTTTTGCCGCGTTTTCTCGCGTACGCTTCTCGCCGTGCTCTTGTTTTTCATGGCATGCGGTCCTCTCCGGGCCGCGGTCTACATCAACGAGTTCATGGCCGACAATCCGGGGCGCCCCAATGACCCGAACGCCCAACTCGACATGGACGGGAAGAGCCCGGGCTGGATCGAACTGCGTAACGATGGGGCTTCCGCCGTCACCCTGACCGGCTGGGCGCTGAGCGATGATCCGCTTATTCCCGGAAAGTGGGTCTTCGCCGCTCCCGCCGCTCCGGCGACCACGCACACGACGATTCCGGCGAACGGGTTCAAGCTCGTCTTCTGTGGTGGCCTTGCGAGGAACGTGGCCAACGTCGAGCCGCATCCGACGTTCAAGATCGACAATGCAGGCGTCCTTCTTCTCAGCCAGCCCGATGGATCCGGCGGCTGGAACGTGGTCTCGCAGATCGGCACGTCGCTGATCAAGTATCCGAACCAGAGGAAGGCGATCTCCTACGGGTATCCGGGAAACGACCCGAATCAGGCGCCGGTTTTCTTCGAAAGCGACACGCCCGGTGGGACGAACGGCGCCACGGGCGTAGCCACCTTCTGCAAGGACACGAAATTCGACATCTCCCGCGGTTTCTACGATACGCCGTTCACCCTGAACATTACGAGCTCGACCCCCGGGGCGACCATCGCCTACACGCTCAACGGCTCTGTGCCCACGGCGACGAACGGCACCCAGGTGCCGGCCGCCGATGCCGCCGCCACTCCTGTCGCGACGCTCAGTATCACCGGCACGACCATCGTCCGCGCCGTCGCGCACAAGAGCGGGCTCGGCTCGACGAATATCGACACCCAGACCTACCTTTTCGCGAGCCAGGTGCTCGCGCAGAGTGGACCGCTGCCGAGCATGGGGCTCGCGGCCGGGGATACGTACAACTGGGGCGCGAGCGGGGGGACAAACATCGGCGGCCCGGACTGGGCGGTCGATCCCGACATCGTGAACCACGCGGTGGTCGCGAACCGCCTCACCGCCGATGATTTGAAGAGCCTGCCCGTTGTTTCCCTCGTCGTACCCTGGCGGGAAACCTTCGGGCCCCAGAACACGACCGGCGTCCCCGTTGACCAGCGCGGATTCTATGTCGGGGCCGAGGTGGGCGTCGCCAACGAGGGGGCCGACCGCTACGGTTCGCTCGAGTATTTCAATCCGGGGGGAAACCCGGCCGACCCGAATTTGAAAAAGGGATTCCAGACCGACGGGAACGTCCACGTCTTCGGCGGCACCAGCCAGCAGCGATGGAAAAGCTACAAGCTGTCGATGCGCTTCAAGGCCCAGGAGAACGTCAATTACAACGTCTACGGCGACGAAACCTCGCCTTCACAGGATCTCTTCATCCTCGATGCCCGACTCAACCAGGCCTGGGTGCATCCCGATGCCACCCAGCGCTCTCGCGGCGACTACGTCCGCGACCACGTCATGGCCGATCTCCAGCAGCAGATGGGCACCGAGACTTTCCATTCGCAGCCGACCCATCTTTTCCTGAACGGTCTCTACTGGGGCCTCTACATCCTCCACGAGAAGCCGGACGAGAAATTCACCGCCGACTACCTCGGCGGCTCCAAGTCCGACTGGGATGTCTTCAAGCACTCGGCGACCGGCGGCACCGACGGAGGCACCTTGTTCGGGAATGTCGTCAACTCCGCTCTCCTTGATCCCTCGAAGGCGCTGGGAAGCACGAGCGGCACGACGTTCAGCAACTGCACGACCCTGAAGAACTACGAGGATCTCCTCGACCTCCTCGGGCTCGGTGTCGTCGCCCCGAATCCCGCGCCGAACCTGACGGTGCAGGCGAACTACGAGGCCGTGGCCGCGAAGCTCGACCTCGTTTCCTTCGTCGATTACATTCTCGTCAACGTCGTCGCCGCCAACAACGACTGGCCGCACAAGAACTACTACGCCTCGTTCAACCGCACCGATCCGGCGGGCAAGTGGCGCTTCCACAGTTGGGACGCCGAGCACGTCTTCCGCGCCGAGTCCGAGAACGCGCTCAATTCCGGAAACTGGAACGGCGACAGTTCGGGCCCGGGCGCCCTGTTCCGGAAGCTCGCCGTCAACGCCGAATTCCGGAGCCTCGTCGCCGACCGCGCGCACAAGCACCTCTTCAATGGTGGCACCCTCAGCCTAGAGAATCTCCAGGCCGTCTTCGGCGCGCGGCTGGGCGAGATCGAACCTTCGGGTGTGCGCGGCGAGTCCGCCCGCTGGGGCGACAACCGGCAGGCCACGCCCTACAACTATGTGACGAACTGGAGCGCCGAGAAGAACCGGATCCTCACTACCGTCCTTCCCGGACGTGCGGGCCTGGGGGCCTCGCCCTCCTACACGGCCCTGAACCAGCTGAAGGCCTTCACTGTCAGCGGCACTCCCTCTCCGATGTATCCCTCGGTTGCGGCGCCCGTCTTCCGCAACGCGGCGAACAGCCAGGTGCAGCACGGGGGCAACGTCGCGATGGGATTTTCGCTTCAGCTTTTCAATCCGGGGGCCACCGGCGGGGCGACGACCTATTACACCCTCGATGGCAGCGATCCGCGCGAGGCCTACACCGGAAACGTGGCCGCCGGCGCCCTCGCCTATTCCGCGCCCCTTCCTCTCATGGCCTCGGGCCATGTCAACGCGCGCATCCTCACCGGTGGAAACTGGTCCGCCCTCAATGCGGCCTATTTCTTCGTCGACGCCGAGCCCGCCTCCGCCGCGAATCTCGTCGTTTCGAAGATCCACTACCATCCGGCAGCGCTCACCGCCGCCGAGCTGGCCGCCGGCTTCACCGACCGCGACCAGTTCGAGTTCATCGAGCTGATGAACATCGGCGCCACCGGGATCAACCTGCTCGGGGTGACCTGCGGCTCGGGATTTGACTACACCTTCACCGAATCCTCCGCGGTGCGCGAACTCGCGGCCGGTGCGCGCGTCCTCATCGTCCGCGACCGGGCTGCCTTCGATTTCCGAAATGGCGTCGGTTTGCCCGTCGCGGGCGAGTTCCAGCTCGGCACGGGTCTTTCCAACAGCGGCGAGCGCCTGCATTTCAAGGCTGCGAATGGCGTAACGATCAAGGATTTCGTCTACGATGATGTCGCCCCCTGGCCGACCACTCCCGACGGCGGCGGTCCCTCGCTCGTCCTCATGCATCCGGCGACAAACCCCGACCACACCGTGGCCGCCCACTGGCGTCCAAGCAGTGGCGGCGCGCAGCCGAACGCCGACGACCGCGTCTTCTACGCGGACTGGCGCGCGCAGGCGTTCACCGGGCCCGACGCGACCGACGATCTCGTCTCGGGCCCCGCCGTCGATCCGAACGGGAACGGGTACGCCAACCTCCTCGAATTCGGGATGGGCCTCGATCCGCTCGCCCCGTCCACCGCGCCCGATCCCGTCGCGGTCACCTTCGAGATCGCCGACCTCGGCGTCGGCCCCGAGCGTCTCATCCGCCTTGCTTTCCGCCGCAATCCCGCCGCCGAGGAAGTCGCGTGGACGATCCAGGCCGGAATCACCCTGGATGATTTCGCTCCCGTGCCTTTCACGCAAGAGGGCACGACCTTGCAGAACGGCGATGGCACCGAGACCGTCACCTGGCTTGTTCGCGAGCCACTCGCCGGAAACCTCCGCCGCTTTTTCCGCCTCCAGGGGGCCATCGGGGTGCCTTAGGGGGCGATCACTGTCGCGCCCTCCCGCTTCCTCATTTCCCATGCTCCGAAACGCGGAGCTGTGTTAGGGTAGGGCAATGCGCAAGCTCGCTCTTTTCTGGCCCTGTGTCCTCGGCGCTGCGGGGTATGTCTCGGGATTTCTCATTCCGGAACCGCGGACAGTCGGGGCTCTTGAGGTAAAGGCGGCGCCGACGGCGGAAGGGGGCACCAACGCGGGAGACGTGGTCGATGAGGAATCCGAAATCCTGCCGCGCCCTTCCGGACTGCGCGCGCTGGTGGACACGCTGACGGCACTCGACGCCGAGGGGCTCCGGGATCGGTATCTCCGGTTGTTCGAAGCCGACCCGCGGGACCGGCGCGAGATCCTGCTCGTGCTCACCCGCTGGGCGGAAATCGATGCGGTGGGTGGCGAGACGTTTTTCCAAGCCCGCTCGGACGCGGAAGGAGGTTCGATTCGGACGGAAGGGGGAGGAGAAAAGGTCCCTTCCGACGAACTTTCACGGTTCCGTGACATCCTCCATCAAATGTATGGCGAGGACGAAGAGAGCGAGCTGGGGGTTGCGAAGCGGCTTGCGCTTTCCGATCCCAGGGCAGCGGTCGCGATGGCGAGGGAGATGGCGTTCGAAGCGGACGATTGGATTGATCTGCTCAATCATCTGCAGCGCGTGGATCCGGCGGCAGTGTGGGCGGCCTTGCCGGACTATCTGCCGAAATGGGACGAAGGGGATCCCTTCAGCACTTCCTTCGATTTCGGAGCAATGGCCCGTCAGGACCTGGGGCGACTTCTAACAGCGGTGGAGGAGCACGCGCCCGGGAGCGACAACCTTTGGTATGAGATCGGCGCGGCGCTCCCTCTTGATCTGGATGCGCTGAGGGTGGAATTGGGAAAGATCGAAGACCCGAATGTCCTGAAGCCGCTGGTCGAGGGAATCCTCCGTGCGGACTCACGCGAATGGATCGAGGCCGGAGCGGGCACTCTTTCCGGGGCCTCGGCCTTCGACCGCGCGCTCGTGGCTCAGTTGATGCGAGACACCGGCACAAACGCTGTGCCGGAAATCTCCCGCCTCGCGGAAATCCTTCCGATATCGTTGCTCGAAAGCCTGTATCTCGGCGAGAACGCGGAGGAAATCCCGGAGTCCCCGGCCGGCATCGCGATCCTCCTCCGTTTGAACCCGCCGGTTCTGCCAACCTGGGTCACCGAACTCTTTGATCCGCCGGGTGAGGCGACCGCGTTTCCCAACGCGTTTCCCGCCCCTGCGATGCCGCCCGAACGTTCGGCCAACTATTTGTGGCAGATCCCACCATCCCTTCTGGCGGAGGTCACGGAATTCCTGGGTAAACGCGAGGACGTTCCTCCCGAGCGAATCGCCGGCCTTGTCTCTGGCTGGGCCGATCGCGATCCTATCGCGGCCGCGGAATGGGTCGAAGCCCTTCCGTCCGCAGAGGCGCAGAATGCCGCCGCGAGGTCCGTGGTCGATGCCTGGGCTCCCTATGACCTGGAAGGTTCCGCCAAGTGGGTCGCCACCCTCCCCTCCGGCACGATGCGCGATGCGGCGACCGGAACGCTCGTGAGCTGTCTTGTCGCTTACGATCAAGAATCGGCGCGGGTCTGGGCGAATTCGATCGGGGACGCGGCGCTTCGGGCCTCGGCCTTGCGAATCGTCGACCAGGAGGAACGGCGATGAAATACGCGGTCGGATGCCTCGCCTTCGGTCTCGGCTTGCTTGTGCAGGTCGGGCTGCGCCCGGACAGCCATCGGCAGGAAGATACGCTGGTAGCAAAACAGAACCCGGTCGGTCGACAGCACTCGGGCACGGGCTTCAGCGCGACGTTGGAAACCTCCCGGGCCTTCCGGGGCCTGGACAATGCGGCGCGGCTGCTCGAACGGATCGACTCCGCCAGCGCCGCCGCCTTTCCCCGTCTCGATGCGTTGTTTTCGCTGGAGGGGGGCGAGTCGCGGGAAATCCTGCGTGAGGCGTGGCTGGAGAAGGATCCCCGCGGGATGCTGGCCCATCATCTGCGGATCGCGCATCTAGAGGGCCTGCATCATCTCGCGTTGGGGGTGTTTGATGCCCTCTCCGTTGCCGATCCGGACGTCGCTCTCCGGCTCCTCGACGAGCTTGCCTTGCGCAAGGACCGGGACGCCTTGCGATGGCAATTGCTCTCGAATCTGGCCGCTCACGACAGCGCACGGGCGGCACGGTGGCTCGCGGAGAATGGGGACGTTCTGATTCGATCCGACTCGCCGGATCAGGACGGGCCCTATCGAACCCCGTTTCATTTCGGTGGGATTGTTGATGCCATCAACGCGCTCCCGGATTCCGTGAGCAAGGCCCGCCTGCTACGCCAGATTTTCGGGGGCCGTCGATTGGATGCCGATAATGCGGAGGCCTGGTCCCGGATTAAAGACGATCAGTTGGCCGCCGAACTCTTCACGGCGGATCGCCAGATTCCGGGCGAGGGCAACCCGGAACTGGGCGCCAAGATCTCCCGGCGGGTCGCCGGGCTTTTGGAAACGAACCCGACGGAGCCATTGTTCGCTTGGGCGTCGGACTGGAGCAGCAAAACCGGCGACCTGGAGGGAATGCGCCGGATCTTCGATCTCGCGCTAGGGGATCGCGCCCTTAAGGCGCTGGGCCTCGCCGATCGTCATTATGTCCTCGGCGGTTTCTTCGAATTCCTTGAAGGGGAGCGCCTGACCTTCGCGATCGAAAACCTCGAACGGCTCCCGCTTGGCGATGCCTATGAGTCCGCCGCTTTCAATATGGTGACCGAGTTCACGAAAAGGGGAGAGCTTGCGAATGGCGTCGCCTGGATGGGAACCCAGGCGGGTGGAGTAAGGGAGAGTGCCTTCGAGCGATTCGGTAGCCAGCTCTACGGCCCGATGGACGCGGACGCGGCGATCAGGTTCATGCAGTTGACCTTCGATCCCGCGGATATTCCCGCCGCCGCCGAGGGTCTCGGACGCCGGATCGCGGAGGCGGATCGTCCCGAAGGAATGCTCTATTGCGCCGGTCTTCTCGATTCTGCCAGCCGCGCGCGTTTTCTCGAGGGCATCGGGAGCGGCGTGGCGGAGAAGCCGGGCGTGACATTGGAGGCGATCACCAAGTGGCCGGAGGTGGATCGGAATGCCGTTTTCCAGGGGATGCTGCGGCAGGTGGAAGGGAACATTTTTCCCCCGGAGCCCGCGACGCTGACGGTTCCCCAACTTCAGGCAGCGCGAGACCTGGCCGCGAGCCTGATCTCAGACCCCGAGAGACGGGCAAGGTTCCTGAGAGGGATTGGAATGAGTGACTGAATGCACCGCGCCGGGGAGGCCTCGGGGATCCCTTTCTCCGCCCGCGCGATCCGAACGAAGAAATTGTGATCAAGCGCATCATTTTCGTTGCCTCGCGACGCCCGAACTGGTGAAATATCTAGAAATAAGCCAATTTTAAAGAAATTATTTGCAATTACTATAATTGAGATGCATTCTTGAGGAGAAGTCTCATTTTGCGTTCGAACTCCAGCCCTTATCATTCCATGCAATCGTCCTCGAATCCGAATGTTCCAGGTTCCGACATCGCCAGCAACCCGAGTGCGATGGATCTCGCGGTTCGCGCCGCCTTTCTCGAAGCCTTTGCCCGAGAGCTGGCGCGCAGCGCGGAGAAGGAGACTTCCCCTTCCCTGGATTCGCTACTCGATCTCGATCTCCCCGAGAACGGCTTTCGTCCGGTGAATCGCCTCAAGGGGCTTCTCTGAACCGGAGGGGAAGCCGGCAAACGGGGCCCGACGGAAAGAGGACACGCCGGCTCGTTTGGCCTGAACGGTGTGAGGCAAGGCATCCGAAAGCGGTCGGAAGGGCTCGTTCAGCAACGTCGCGAGCGGATCTGAAAATCGTTTGAAAAGGCGGCGCGTCGGCGACACTCTTGGCGTTCCCGTTCGCCCGGCGTCCCGCACTTCCGCGGGGAGACGCGGTTCCGGCGGCGGGGACTCTTGCCCGCCATTATGACCTCCACGGAAATCCGCCAGTCGTTCCTCGACTTCTTCAAGGAAAAGGAACACACCATCGTGCCCTCGGCCTCGCTGATGCCGACCTCGCCGAACCTGCTTTTCACGAACGCGGGGATGAACCAGTTCGTCCCGTATTTCCTCGGCACCCAGAACGCGCCCTACGCTCCGCCGCGCGCGGCCGACACCCAGAAGTGCATCCGCGCGGGCGGCAAGCACAACGACCTCGAGGACGTCGGCTACGACACCTACCACCACACGTTCTTCGAGATGCTCGGGAACTGGTCGTTCGGAAACTACTTCAAGAAGGAGGCCATCGAGTGGGCGTGGGAGTTGCTCGTCGAGCGCTGGAAGATGCCCGCCGAGCGCCTTTACGCGACCGTTTACCAGCCGGGCGCGGGTGATCCGGCGGACTTCGACCAGGAGGCCCACGCCATCTGGAAGGCGATCTTCGAGAAGGCGGGGCTCGATCCGGCGGTGCACATCGTCAATGGCGGGAAGAAGGACAATTTCTGGATGATGGGCGAGACGGGCCCTTGCGGTCCCTGTTCGGAGATCCACATGGATCTGACCGAAAACGGCGACAGCGGCGGCGCGCTCGTGAACAACGACAGTCCGCGCTGCATCGAGATCTGGAACCTCGTCTTCATCCAGTACAATGCCGAGGAGGACGGCAGCTTCCGCGCTCTTCCGGCCTGCCATGTCGATACCGGGATGGGCTTCGAGCGCGCGTGCAGCGTCATCCAGTGCACGAAGGGCGGCACCGAATTCGTGGAGCTTGCGTCGAATTACAACACCGACGTTTTCGTGCCCGTCTTCGCGGCGCTCAGTGCGCTGAGCGGTCGCAACTACGGCGGCACGATGCCGGAGCCGGGCCAGCGCGAGGGCTTGTCGGAGGAGATGCAGGCGGACGTCGCCTTCCGCGTCATCGCCGATCATTTGCGGACGCTCAGTTTCTCCATCGCCGACGGCATTCTGCCCGGAAATACGGATCGGAACTACGTCCTGCGCCGGATTCTCCGCCGCGCGGTGCGTTACGGACGCGGACTCGGGCTCGGCACCGATGGCACGCCGTTCCTCAGCCGTCTCGTGCCCGCCCTCGTCGCGCAGATGGGCGGGGTTTTCCCCGAGTTGGCGAAGCGCCAGGCGAAGGTCGTCGAAGTCCTCGACCAGGAGGAAACGAGCTTCAACCGGACGCTCGACCGCGGCATCCGGCTTTTCAACCGCGAGCTGGAAGTCGTGCGCGAGAACGGCGGCACGGTCTTCCCCGGCGAGGCTGCGTTCCGGCTTTCCGACACCTACGGGTTTCCCATCGATCTGACCCAGCTCATGGCCGCCGAGCAGGGGCTCGCGGTCGACTTGGAGGAATTTGAAACCGAATTGCAGAAGCAGAAGGATCGCGGCGGCGCGACGGGCGAGACGATCCGCGCCGTCGGCGTCACCAGCGACATCCGCACCGAATTCACCGGCTACGACGAGGACGAGACGGCGGCCCGCATCGCGGACACGTTGGAGGACGACGGCAAGACCTATCTCATCGTCGACAAATGCCCGATGTATGTCGAGATGGGCGGCCAGGTCGGGGATTCCGGCTACCTCCACGCGAACGGCGAGGAGATTCCGGTCAAGCATGTCCATCGCATCGCGGACGCCATCGCGCTGGAAGTCGACCACGTGCCCGCGAACTACAAGGGCGAGCCGTTGGGAGTCACCCTGCACCTCGACCGTCCGCGCCGCCGTGCCATCGAGAGCCACCACACCGCGACCCACCTCCTCCACTGGGCGCTCCACCGGGTGGCGGGCAGCGATGTCGCGCAGCAGGGCTCGTTTGTCGGGCCGGATCGGCTGCGCTTCGACTTCAACAGCGGCGCGCTCACGAAAGAGCAACTTGCAGAGATCGAGCAGGCGGTGAACGAGCGGATTGCCGAGGACGCGCCGGTTTCCTGGACGGAGGTGCGGCATTCGGAAATCAAGGATCGCACCGACATCATGCAGTTTTTCGGCGACAAGTACGGCGAGGCCGTGCGCGTCGTGCAGATCGGCGGGAAGCCGGGCTCGCTGGACGGCTACTCGATGGAACTCTGCGGGGGCACGCATGTCCGTCGCACCGGCGAGATCGGGCTGTTCAAGATCAAGAGCGAGGGCGCGATCGCGGCCGGCATCCGGCGGATCGAGGCCGTCTGCGGCTCCTGCGCCGAGGCCTACGTCGAGGAACGCCGTGCCGCCATTGAGGGGGAAATCGACGAGATTTGCGCCAAGCTCGACACCGCGAACGCGACGCTCGCCGCCGAGGGCGCGGAGAAGATTGCGGTGCCGGTTTCCAAGGTTGCGGAAGGGGACATCGACCAGCTCGCCGCCCACCGCGACGCCCTGAAGGAAGCCGCCATCGAGGCCGAGAAGGCGGTGCGCAAGCTCCAGGGAGCGGCGGCCGCGAAACAGGCCGACGCCCTCATGGGCGCGCTCATCGACGAGGGCGGAAGTTCCATCGTCGCGAACTTCGACGGCGACGGCGGCCTGCTCCAGGAATTGCTCAACACGCTGAAGAAGCGCCAGTTCGCCGGCGTCGCGGTAGTCACCGTGACCGAGGACGACAAGGCGCATCTCGGAGTCTACGTGCCCGCGGACAAAACGGAAACCCACCAGGCCGGGAAGCTTGTCCAGCAGCTTGCCCCCCTCATCGGCGGTAAAGGCGGGGGCAAACCCGACATGGCGCGGGGTGCCGGGAACGATGCCTCGGGCGTCGGGGCCTTGCTTGAGAAGGCGCGGAAGGTGTTAGGATAAGGCCCCTACGGCGACGCGCTGCGAAAAGAGGCGCGGCGGGCTACTTTGTCCGGTCGGAGAGCGACTGGATGTAGAGGACGAGTGACTCGATGTCGCTGTCGGGGAGGATGCCGCGGTAGGAGGGCATGCCGACATCCTTCGGGTTGTAGCCTTTCACGACGCGGAGCTGTGGATCGAGGATGGCTTCGCGGAGGTAGGCGGCGTCGGCGAGAGCTTTGCCGCCGGTAAGGAATTCGCGTTGCGAACCGTGGAGGTTCTTCCAGGTGGGGCCGCTCTTTCCCTCGGTGGTGCCGTCGATCGAGTGGCAGCCGAGACAGCCGTAGAGGGTATAGAGCTGCTCGCCGCGGGTGATGCTGGCCGGGACGGTGCCGGGTGTTGCGGCGGGGCTGGCGACCGCCTTGGCGGCGAGGGCGGTGAAGTCGATGCCCGGGAAACCTTCGGCGGCGAGGTCGAGACTGGCGAGTTTCTCGATGCTGAAGTAGGCGGTATCGCTTAGGGACACGACGCCGGCTTCGGCGGCTCCCGCTTTCCAGGTAATCATCATCTGCATGACGGGGACGAGGCCGGGGATGTCGAGGAAGACGGAGCGGGCGTCGTCGGCGAGATGGACGGAGCGGGCGGCGAGGAAATCCTGGCCGGGGGTACCGTCGAGCCGGAAATGACCGGAGCCGTAGTCGGCGCTGCGGTGGTAGTTCCAGCGCTGGACATCCCAGGAACCGGGAGCTATCGCGCCGGTTGCGTCGAGGGGATGGTTGAAGTGGAGGACGACGCCTTCCTTTCCGTAGACGATCCGCTCGGGATGGAGCGCGGGCCTTTCGGTGCGGCGCAGGCGGACGAGGCCCCCCATCGATTTCGAGGCCGTGCCCCAGATCTGGAAACCGGCGAAGTAGGGCAGGCCGTCCCTGGGATTGATCGCGGCTTTCAGCACCGGGATGGGAACGGGAAAGCGGAGGGGAAGGGCGACACCGGTCTTGACATCGACGTCGATCAGGCTCGGGCGGTAGTAATCGAGGACGAGGAGGGATTCGGAAAGCGGGCCGAAGTCCCGACGCGTCCAGACGTGGCCGAGGGCGGACTGGGCCTCGCGGTGGGGGATCCAGCAAATCGGCGGATGCACGGGGGGCTCGGGAGCCTTCTCGCCGCCGGGCGCACCTCGCCGATAGCCGTAATAGCCGCCTTCCTCGATAAGGTGGACGGGCGTGGCGGGCACCCAGTTTCCTTGCTGGTCGCTGGCGGTGAGGAGGCCGTCGGAGGAGCGGCAGCAGAGGAAAGCGTTGCGCAGGCCGGTGGCGTGGACTTGCACGTCCTTGCCGTCCCGGGACACCAGAAGGACGCGTCCGCCCTGGTCGTAGAGATGATCGACCATCTGCCCGCCACGAGTGAGGTAGAAAGCGCCATCGGGCCGGAGCACCATCGAGTGGGGGAAGTCGCGGGTGTCGGCGGTCTGGATGAATCGGTTGCAGTAGATCCGGTAATCGTCGGCCTCGCCGTCGCCGTCGTGGTCGAGGAGCCGCTCGATGCCGTTGCGGGTGTAGGCGAGGATCTCTCCGTCGCGGACGCAGACGTTCTGCGGCTCGTGGAGCCCGGAGGCGAATCGCTTCCAGCGCGCGGTGTCGCTGTCGAGCCCGGAGACGATCCAGACATCGCCATCGATGGTGCAAACGATGGCGCGTCCGTCCGGGAGGAAGTCGATGCCGGAGGGGCGGATCTTGCGCTTGAGGACGGGCAGGACGATGTGGTCGAAGACGTAGGGGGCGTCGTCCTTGGCGCGGATGATCGAGGTCTCATGGGAATCTGGCCAATGAGGAGCGGTTTTGACGGCAGGCGGGGGCGACGAAGTGGCTTTGGAACCATAGCAGATCGTCATTTCCCGGGTCCCGACCGGAACGCGGACCATCCATACGCCGGAATCAGTGGAGAGAGTGCCGCCTTCGGCCGTAATGCCCATCGCTGGTTTCCCTGCGGCGGCAACGAAGGCGAGCGGTTGCTTCAGGCCGCCGGGAAAGGCGAGATGCCGTCGGACGGATTCCTTTCCTGGAGCGTCGACGGTTTCCAGAACCCGCATCCCTTCCACCGCGTATTCGATTACCGGTGGCTCGTTCGGTCCCCGGTCGCGGATGGCGAGGAATTCCCCGTAGGGCCCGCGCCCGATCTCCGCCGGATCAATTCCGCGCGGGCGCGGATCCTCGGCCTTGAATTCTCCCGCCTGCACGCCCGGATACAGCCCCGTCGCGAAAAGGACGCGCCCGATCGGCGTCGATTGCTTCCCCTCGCCGGGTTCGGCCTTTTTGTGCGGATCGTCGTAGGAGATCGTCGAGATGCTCCGGTAATCGATGGGTTTTTTCCCGGGCTCGGCTTTCCAGACCACGGCGATACGAAGCAGGTCGACATCGAAACAGGCGTAGGAGTCGTGCCCCAGCTGGAGAATGATGCCGCGGGGGATGAGATTATCCGGAAGCGGGGCGTCCCCCGCCTTCCGCGCGTCAAGGGTCAGGCCCATGAAAGGGAAATCGGGCTCCAGCAATTCGGCCCGTGATTCCGGCGCGACCTGAGTCAAAGCGAGGACTACGAATGCGATGGCAAGGAAGCGCAGGCGATTCGGGCCTGAATTCTTTTTGAGGGCAGTCATTGAATTTATAAGACAAAGGTGGAGACTAGGGACGCTACGCTACCAAATAAATGAAATTTCTCGCGCTTTCCCTTGGGAAGAACCCCCGGTTTCTTCTTCGCTGCGGCATTGTCCTGTCGCTTTCCTGCTTTGCCAAGTCCGCCATCGGGCAGGAAGCCGCTGAACCGGCGACCGCGCCCATCGGGCCGATCCGCTCCGCCTCCCAGGAACTCCTCTCCCAGAAATACGAGGCCATCGTGCGCATCGAGAACTCGACCGTCGTCCCCGACTACGCGGTGCCCTGGAATGCCGGGCGTGACAGCGGGGGCAGCGGAACGGGCTTCCTCATCGGCGAGAACCGCTTCATGACGAACGCCCACGTCGTCAGCGATTCCGAGTTGATCTACATCAAAAAGGTCGGCGACCCGAAGCCCTACCGGGCGACCATCGTGAACATCGCGCACGACTGCGACCTCGCTTTGCTCCAGCTTGACGACCCGAGCGCTTTCAAGGATGTGAAGCCGTTGGAGTTCGGCTCCGTGCCGGGGCTCGACACGGTGGTGAAGACGATCGGCTATCCCATCGGCGGCGAACGCATCTCGGTGACGAGCGGGGTTGTCTCGCGGATCGATTTCCTCACGTATTCGCACAGCTCCGCCGACCTGCACCTCACGATCCAGATCGACGCCGCCATCAACCCCGGCAACAGCGGCGGCCCGGTGTTGCAGGACGGCAAGGTCGTCGGGGTTGCCTTCCAGGGCTACTCCGGCTCGCAGGCGCAGAACACCGGTTACATGATTCCCACTCCCGTCATCGAGCGCTTCCTCAAGGACGTGGAGGACGGCAGCTACGACCACTACGTCGACCTCTCCGTTGCCGATTTCCCGCTCCTCAATCCCGCGCAACGGAAGGCGCTCGGGCTGCCGAACGACGGCATCGGCGTGATGGTCAGCAACGCCGATGCGGGAGGCTCGGCCGGGGGCGCCCTCGAAGTGGGTGATGTCCTTCTCGAGATCGACGGGTACCCGATCGCAAGCAACGGTCTGGTGAATATCCACGGTGAGACGATCGACATGAACGAGATTGTCGAGCGCCGGTTTGCCGGTGAAAAGGTGAAGCTCAAGGTCTGGCGTGACGGAAAGTCCTTTGATGCGGAGGTCACGCTCAAGCGCTATGAGCCTTATCTCATCAGCGTGCAGAAATACGACGTGAAGCCACGCTTCGTCGAATTCGCCGGTCTTGTCTTTCAACCCCTGGACCGGAATCTCATGATCGCGCACAACATGGAGGACCCGCTCGTGCGTTACTATTTCAACTACTACGCCACGGACGAACTCTACAAGGAGCATCCGGAGGTCGTCATCCTCACCACCATCCTGCCCGACGCCATCAATTCGCATCTCGAAGGCTTCGAGCACTCGATCATCGAGGAAATCAACGGCACACCGATCAAAACGCTCCACGATGTCCGGGACGCCTTCGAGAATCTCGACGGCAAGACGGAATTCGTCGTCATCAAGTGCATCGGCCAGAACCGTCCCATCGTGATTGAAACCTCCCGGATCGCGGACGCGAACAAACGCATCCAGCGGACTTACAATGTGACGAAGGACCATTTCCTCGGCGAGGACGCCGACAAGAAGAAGGAGGCGGAGGAGAACGACACCGAGGAAACCGAACCGGCGGGGAACAAGGGGCCCGACAACCTCCGTGTGGAGCGCGCGGCGTCCGTGCCGCCGAAAAATCCCTCCTAATGGATCCCGCAAGGCCTTTTGAAGCACCCCGCCGAACTTTCCTACTTCCCACTTCCATGAAGATCCGCTTTTTCCTGGCGCTCGCGCCCTTTCTCCTCGTTTCCGTCCTCCCCGCACAGGAGGCCACAGCCGTCGCCGCCACTCCCGCTCTCGCCGGAGACGTCGGTGCGGCGCGCACCGCTCTGACTTCCATCGTCCGGGTCAATGCGACCCGGCAGGCCTACAACCTCACCCAGCCTTGGGACAAGCTCGCACCTGATGAACGGCGAGGTCTGGGCGCCGTCCTGGAGGGCGGCAAGGTGCTCGTCACGGGCGAAATCGTCGCCAACGCGACCTACATCGAATTGGAGATGCCCGATGACGGGCGCAAGGCGACGGCCGAAGTCATTGCCGTCGATTATGAGGCGAACCTGGCCCTACTCAAGCCCGCCGAGGGTGCGAAGGATTTCCTTGCCGGACTTCTTCCCCTCGATATCGCGACCGACGTCAAGCCGGGCGACAATCTCGACATCTGGCAGTTCGAGGCGAACGGGACGCCGGTCAGCACACCGGTGGTCGTTTCAAAAGGCGACACCGGGGGCTCGTTTCTTCCGGACTACCAGTTCCTCAACTACGAAGCGGCCGGTCCTCTGCGCTATCGCGCGGGCAGCTTCACGCTTCCAGTGGTGAAGGACGGCAAACTCGCCGGGCTCCTCATCAGTTACAGCTCGAAGGAACAGATCTCCCGCATGCTTCCGGGCCCGGTCATCCAGCATTTCCTACGCGACCAGGCCGACGGGGCCTACGAGGGGTTTCCCACGCTCGGCATCTCCTTCGCGCAGACGCTCGACGAGCAATTCCGGAAATATCTCGGGCTCGGTGACAACGAGGGCGGCGTCTACGTTACCGAAGTGACGAAAGGGAGCTCCGCCGATACCTCGGGCCTGAAGGTCGGCGATGTCATCCTTGAGATCGGGGGCAACGCCATCGATCAGCGGGGGAATTACGTCGATCCGGTTTTCGGGAAACTGAGTATGAGCAATCTCGTCCGGGGCGAAGCATCGGTCGGAGACAAGATCGTCTTCAAGGTCCAGCGCGAAGGAAAGAAAAGTGACATTGAGGTCACCCTTACCCGACGCGAACCGGAGGATTATCTTGTCGACCCCTACATGTTCGATCGGGGGCCGAGATACCAGATCCTCGGCGGCCTTGTCTTCCAGGAGCTCACCCGACCCTTTCTTCAGCTCTACGGCGACAAGTGGGAGTCGCGCGCCCCGATCAAGTACATCCAGGCCTTGAGCTATCCGGAGGAATTCGAGAAGGCGGGCCGCAGGAAACTCGTCGTTCTCATGCGGGTTGTCCCGACGCCCGCCACCCTGGGCTACGAACGGCTTAACAGTCTCATCGTGACCAAGGTGAACAACCGCGAGATCAACGACATCAAGGATCTCGACGAGGCGATCAAGCATCCCATCGACGGCATCCACCGCGTCGAGTTCGACGAGTTCCCGAAACTGATCTTCCTCGACGCCGCCACGACCTCGGCGATCGACGCCCAAATCGGCCAGCGCTTTGGCGAGACGAAGAGGCTGGAGTGAGGGGTTGTTGGTTAAGGGTTCTTCGTCAATGGGATTTCATCGCGCCGACACCGGACACCCCTTGACCCCTCACCAATATCCGGTAACAAATTACCAACAACCCGATGCCCGGAGCCATTTTCGATTGGGACGGAATCATCATCGATTCCCACGACCAGCACCTTGAAAGCTGGCGGATGCTCTTCGACGAGGAGGGGCGCGTGATGGCGGATGACTTCTTCCGCCTCACCTTCGGGATGCGGAACCAGAATATCATCCCGGCCTATTTCGAGGGCATTTCGGCGGGCGACTCGGCCGAGATCGCGCGCCTCGGAGGACGAAAGGAGGAACTCTACCGCGAACTCGTCGTTCGCGACGGCATCGAACCGCTTCCCGGGGTCGTCACCCTTCTCGAGGCCCTCCGCGAGGCCGGCATCCCCTGCAGTGTCGGTTCCTCCACGCCAAGGAAGAACCTCGAGGTCATCATGGAACTGCTTGGACTCGGCGAGTATTTCGGCGCCCTCACCGCGGCCGAGGACGTCGCCGACGGCAAGCCCGACCCGCAGGTCTTCCTTCGCGCCGCCGAAAAAATCGGGCGCCCCCCCTCGCGCTGTGTCGTCTTCGAGGACGCCCACGTCGGTATCGAAGCCGGGCTTCGCGCCGGCATGCGCGTCGTTGCCGTCGCCACAACCCATCCGGCGTCGACGCTGGGAGCGGCGCATTACGTCCTCGAAAGCCTCACCGAGGCGCGGATCGGCGAGTTGTTCGCGTTCGAGGCTTAGGTCGAGGAAGAGACAAGAACGAGGTTGTTGCGCCGAGGAAGGAGTTTCTTTCAGGGAGTGGAGCGCGCGTGTTTTCTTGTCCGAAGGCAGCGAGTTCCTCTTCGACGGTTGCGAGCCCGACGACGGAAACCAGAGAGCCCGGTTGCGATACGGTTTGATGGCCGAGCCTCCGATTAATCTTGAACATGCGCTCCCCGGCGGTAGTCTATCGGAAATACACCGAATTCGCGGGCTATCCGCGCATTCGAACATCCGTCTGCCCTATGAGGAATATCCTGATTATTTTGTGGCTTCTCGTCCCCGTGGCCGTTGCGGCCTACCATTTCGGGCCCGGACAGGAGAAGGTTACCCTCGACGAAGCTGGCCTCGCCATGAAAAGCGCGGGCCGGGCCATGGAGGAAGGCGATCCGCTTGAGGCCCTGGAGCGTTTTGACGAGGCGATCGAAAAGCTGCCGGACACCGAGCGCGGCGCCATCCGTCGGCTGACGCTGGAAAAAGCGAAGGTGCAGATGCAGGCGAAGCAGCTCCCGCAGGCGAACGAGGTGTTGAAAGGCATGCTGGACGAGCTGGCGACGGAAAAGGGCGCCGATCCGCAGTTGCTCGCCGACACCCGCGAGGCGTACGCGAACTCGCAGTATTACATGACCTGGCTCATGCGGCTTGAGGGCCTGCCCCGCGAGGCGTGGGAACCGGAGATCGAGGTTTCCCGCCAGAACTACCGCCTGCTCGCGGAGAACGCCGTCGCCAAGGGCCAGTCCGAAATCGCGAAGAACTACCAGGAAAGCCTGGAGGCTTCGATTCGGCTCGCGCGCCTCGACTTGACCGAATTGCAGGGCCTGCCCCTGCCGAGCCAATGACAAGGTTGCGGAAGCGGCAAGGGCTCCGGTCGGGGCCCGCAGAAAAAAGGAAAATCGGGACAGCAACCCAAGGATGGACGTGGAGCGGGCGATGTGCCGCCTCCGGACAACGTCGGATCCTGAACGTGTCGGCGAAGGGATGGTTGGCGGGTCAAGGTGCCTTGCGCCTGTCGACGTGTCCGGCGTCTGTTCGGACCGGAGCCATCGCTGAGGCGACTTATTGATTCTCATGAAACCCACCCTTCTCCTTACTTCCCTCTCCCTCCTCGTCTGCGGTGCGCTCCGCGCGCAACAGGCGGTGCCTTCCGTCACGATCCAGATCGATCCGGGCGCGGGTGGAGGCGTGGTGGATCCCGCCACTCTGGAAGCCTTGAAACAGGCGGCGGCCGAAGCGGCGGCGGGCAATCCGCAGCAACCCACGCCACCGGCTCAACCTCAGACGAATGGAGCGGCGCAAAAGACGCCCGAGCAGCAGCGCCTGGAGAAATTCATGAAGCTCGGCTTCGACCGGCGCCCTTCGGCGATGTTGAGCGCGTGGTCGATGACGGAGGAGGAAGCCCTGAAGCCGAAGGAACCCAAACCCGGCCGAGCCGGTCAACCGGCTGTGGACGAGAACGGGAATCCGGTGCCCGCGCCGCCCGAGGGAGCGAAACCGCCGGAGCCCGATCCGATCGACCGCGAACTGCTCCTGTTCCAACGCTGGGTCACTCTCGGCCAGTGGAAGGACGTCGCCGGGTTCTTCGATGCCAAATTCGCGAACAAGGAGACGGATGCGAAGAACGCCTACAAGTTTCTCCTCACCGGCCTGGCCGGGCGCCCGAGGATCTCGCCGGAGGAAGCCCAGCAGCTCCAGCGCTCCGGCGGAGGAAATCCGAACAGTCCCTTCGGCGAGCAGAACGTCCTCATGCCGGACGATGTCCTTGGCCTCGCCGATGCCTCGCCGGTCGAACTCGACGACGAGCTGATCGCCTCGCTGGCGGGTCTCCTTTCGCGGACGAAGAGCCAGGGCAATTTCATGGAGGAACTCGTCGGTGCCTTGAAGGCCGGCACCGCCCGGCTCGGCGGTGAGGACCCGAAGAAGAAGTTTGCCGCCGCGCGTCTCCTCATTGGTTCCGACAGCGCGGCCGAGGCCGGCCCGTTCCTTCCCGACCCGGAAGCCGCCGCCAAGGACGAGAATGTCGAGGCCCTCAACCTGCTTGCCCTTTACTACCTCGCCCTGCGGGACGAGAAAGACGACGCGAAGAAGAACCTCGAGAAGGCGTGGGACGTGAACCAGCGTATCCTGGCCGCAAAGGAATTGAAGGAAGAGGAACGTGAGGAGGCCCTCGCCCGCGCGGTCGAGCTGGCTCCCCAGGTGCGTGAGGAACTCGGTGACACCTGGCTATCGGAAAGTTTTACGCGTGACGCCCGTCGGGGTAGGGAAGTCCTCGCCACCATTGGCTCCCGGACCGCTCGAGGCCGGGCGATTCCATCGGCGGATTTCCGTTTGAAGAACCTCCAGCTCCAGAGCACCGCCGTCGAGGCCCTGCTCAAGGTCGACGCCGAGCGGGCCACCGAGTGGGCGGGAACGCTGAACGTCCTCGCGATCAACTGGCTGAACGAGGCCCTGTATTCCTACCAGATGGACAAGACCGAGAGTATGCAGCCGCAGATGCGGTACGATCCCTATGGGAACATGTATTACGACCAGAGCTTCAATCGGATGAACCCGCAGCAAAACGACGGCAATCGGCCACAGCCGGTGCCGACGAACGAGGTGCTGGAAATCCATCCGGGCGCGGACTGGCTCGCCCGTGTCGATGCGAGCCTGCGTCCGAAATTCAGCATGGTGCTGGCCCAGCTTTTCCTGAAGGTCGGCGAGGACGAGAAGGCGTTTCCCTTCATCGAGGATCTTGCCTCGTCCCGTCCCGAAACCGCGCTCGAGTTGGCCAACGAATTCATCCGCGTCTGGACCCGCAACCACGATCCGAACAACGAGAAGCGTCGCACCGGGATGTACATGTATTTCTACGGCTACAGCCAGCGCGCGGAATCGATCCCGCTGACCCGCTCGAAGCAGGTGCGCAATCTTGAGGATCTCGCGCAATGGCTCAAGCGGCTTCACGCCCTGCCCATCGGCCCGCTCGACGAGAATGCGGTCGCCACCGCCTTCGTTACGACCCATAGCGTGGCCGAGGTCTATCGGCTCGATGACATCGAGAAGGTCTTCGGTGCCATCGACACGCTCAAGCCCGAGACCCTGGCCATGCTCGTCGAGACGATGCGGGCGAACCTTGCCGCCCTCTGGCGCGCGCCGAAAGTGCAGCAGCAGCAAAAGACGAAACGCACGGACAAGGACATCGAAGCGGAAGTCGTGCGCGGCTACGAAGTGGCGACGAGCACGCTGGCATTCGGCCTCGGAAAGTACCCGGAATCCTGGAAACTCCAGCTCGTCAACGCCGCCCTCCTCTTCGACGAGAACAATTACAAGAAGGAACTGGCGGCCAGCTCGAAGTTCACTGGAAACCGCACGGCGGCGTTCGCGGAGTTCGAGAAGGCGGCCGTTCTTTACGCGAAGGCGCTCCCCGAGCTCGAGGAGAGCGAGGAGAATTCCTCGGTTTTCGACATTTGGTTCTACGCCAGTCTGGGTGCCAGCGACATCGGCGCCCTGAAGGCCGAGCAGGTACCGGACGCCGCCCAGCAAGAGAAGATCAAGGCCGCGATCCTTGCCCTCCCCGGAGACGCCGCCGAGCGGCACCTCGCGCGCTTCGCGAATTCCCTTTCCTCACGCATGACATCGGTCGCGGCGGAGCTGAAGCAGCGCTTCCTCCGCGCCGGGCTCGCCATTGTCGGCGATCACAAGCAGGCCGCCGAGGCTCGGAAGCTTTTCGATTACTACGAGGATCTGGTCAGCGAGGTGAAGCTCGCCGCCGAGATCGATGGAGCGGACACCGTGGGGAGCGCGCAACCTTTCGGGCTCTTCGTCAACCTCCTTCACACCACCCAGATCGAGCGCGAGGCTGACGGTTTCACGAAGTATTTCTCCAACCAGAACAATAACCCTTACGCCTACAACTACGGGCGCCCGACCGAGAACTACCGCGACAAGTTCGAGGAATCGGCCCGCAACGCGCTGGCCGAGCATTTCGAGGTGCTCTCCGTCACCTTCCACAGCGAGAAGGTCCAGTCGCGCGGCACTGATGAGGAAGGCTGGCGCGTGACACCCTACGCCTACATCCTCATGAAGCCGAAGGGTCCTGAAGTGGATGCCATCCCGCCGCTCCGGCTCGACCTCGACTTCCTCGACACCTCCGGCTACGTCGTCCTTCCCATCGAATCGCCGAAAATCCCCATCGAGGCGCGTGAGGAAAGCGCGTCGCCAAGGCCGGTCGGCGAGCTCGTCATCACCGAGACGCTCGACGAGCGCAAGGCCGCCGAAGGCAAGCTCCTTCTCGAAATCAAAGCTACCGGTCACGGCCTCGTGCCGCCGCTGGAGAAATTCCTGAAAGTGGATCCGGCCGATTTTGAAGTCGTCAACATTGACGACAAGGGCCTCGCCGTAGTCCAACTCGATGCCGAAAGCGACGAGAACGCGGCCATTTCCGAAAGGAATTGGGTAGTCGAACTCGCCGCCCGCGAGGGTTTGGCCGAGAAGCCGACCAACTTCCGTTTCGCGACCCCGTTGGTGGATGTGAAGGAAGTGACCTACCAGCGCTATGACGACGCCGACATGGTCGCCGCCGAGGCCGAGGTTTCGCTCGAGAACGAATACGGAAAGCCGGTCAACAAATGGCTCGTCGCCGCCCTTGCGGGGGGAGGCCTGCTCATTCTCGGCCTTGCCGTCGTCTTCCTGTCCCGCCGCACCGGGCCTCCCGCCGCGCCCGTGACATCCTACGCCTTGCCGGAGGAAATCACGCCGTTTACGGTGATCAGCCTCCTCCAGCGCATCCGCGATGACCGCACGCTCCGCATGCCCGACACGCAGCGCGAGGAACTGACCGAATCGATCCGCACCCTCGAGCGGGACTTCTTCGCCGCCTCGGCGGGCCCGGGCGGCGCGACCGATCTTCGGGAAATCGCTCAATCCTGGGTGCGCAGGGCGGCGTGATTTCCGCCTGCATTCCAGCTCGCTCGCAAGGGGGGACTTGATTTCAACGGGGAAAGCGGCATCATGGCGTCGGAAATCCATGATACGCAAAGCCTACGAAGAGAAAAACCTGGTCCGCATCGACCGCGCCGAGCTCGAAGCCGGTTCGCTCGCGGGCTACATCGTGGCCTTCAGCGAAACGCTCGTTCTGATCTCCCTCGTCGATCACGATGTGCGCTACAACGGCTTCGAGATCGTCCGGATCGAGGATATCACGAATTTCGAATCGCCTGCCCTCCAGCAATCGTTCGTCGAGGAGGCGATCCACGCCCGCGGACTAAAGGCACCCACGGCACCCGATATCGACCTCACTTCCTTCGGCACCGCCCTGGCTTGTCTCCGCGACCAGGTTCCACTCGTCGCGGTCTATTTCGAGCTGGACGAACCGGAAGTGTGCTACATCGGTCGCATCGATTCACTGACCCACGAATTCGTGCACCTCTACTACATCGATCCCGATGCCAAGTTCGACGAGGAACCGACCGAATACCGGTTGAGTGAGATCACGCGGATCAACTTCGGGGGTGGCTACGAGGAAGCCCTGGCCCTTGTTTCGGCGAAGCGCGAGGGGAAGGCGTAAGGGCCCGAAGAGTGGTTCCCAAATTCAGGGCTTACACGGGCGAGGGTGAGGAATGCGGAGGATGCCTATCCGCGCGAGGCGGCGTTGACTTGCTCTCACCTCTTGGCCTAATCTCCCCCGCCAGGATCCAACTTCAATCCCATGAACCCCATCCGCTTCAAGTTTCGTTTTCTCGATGACAATGGCCGGGAGGCGGGATTCCTCTCCAAGCGCGGGAGCTTCGATGGAACGAACCTCGAACTCGGGAAGGAGACGGTTCCGATCATCGCCGTGCTACGCGCCGACAAGCGTTTCGACCGGATCCTTCTCACCCTTCTGGCCGAGGATGGCGCCGTCTCCCACGCTGCCTTTGCCGTGAAGACGAAGAATCTCCATGAACTCCTCACCGCGCTCAATAGGGAGACTTCGGCGAGGTGGGCGGTTTTGCGCCAGGAGCAGCTGGACAAGGAGGGCGGCGGCGAAAAACTTCGCTTTCGGCTTTGCCCCTACTGTGAGGCCACGGTCGATCTCACCAACTTTGGGGAGACGCCCCAGATTTACTGTAACTTCTGCGACACCATCGCGACGGTGCAAGGGACGCCGCCGAAGCACGAACCGGCGCACGCACTCTGCGACGATTGCGGATACTTTTCCCGGCCCCGCGAATTCTCGACCTTCTACTTTTATTTCCTGCTCGTTATCTATGGCTGGCGGCAGGGGAAACGCTATGTCTGTCCCGGCTGCATGCGGGGAGAGGCGTGGAAAATGCTCTTCCTCAATCTCCCTTTTCTTCTTGGTGTGCCTTTCGCTCTGATTCAGCTTTTCCGCGTTTATTTTTCGGATAGGATCGGTTGGAAGTCGTCGTTCGCCGGACTCGATGCCGCGAACGTGAAGGCCCGGAAGGGAAAGTGGGAGCCCGCTATCCGGTCCTATGTCGAGATTTGCCGGAGCGTGAGTGACTACTCGGGTATCCGCTACAACGCGGGGCTCGCATTGCTGGCGAAAGGTGACGCCGTGGCGGCGGCGACCCAGTTCGAGAATGCGCTCGCGCTGTGCTGCAACCATGCGCCCTCCTACAACAATGCCTGCACATGTCTGGAGCAGAGTGGCCAGACGGGACGACTGGGGGAATTGAGGACTCTCTGGGGGGAGGCGGGCGAGCCCGAGGCCCAGGTTTGAGGGGCTTTGGCATGCGGAGAGGTCTCCGACACGCTTGCGTCCTCGGAGAGCGGACGGGAATCGGGCCGTCCGGGCCTTCGGGGGTCCGTTTGAATTCGGGAGCTTGTTCGCCGCGGGTGGAGGGGGATGAGAAGGCCCATGTCCGTTGACATCGTTGCCTTCGACAAGGATTCTCCCATTCCATGAACGATTCTTCCAAGGACGCCCTCGCCGCCGTCAATGCCCTTCTCCGCGGAAGGCGGACCCTGAAGCAGGCGTTGATGGATCCGGAGCGCCCGGTGCCGGCGGAGGTTCTCGCCGCGATGTTCGAGAACGCGAACCAGGCCCCCACGCACGGGTTGACCGAGCCGTGGCGGTTCCGCGTTTTCGCCGGAGAGTCGCGGTCGATGCTGGCGGCGGGGTTGAGGGAGCTTTATGAAAAGACGACCCCGGAGTCGGATTTCCGGGCCGACAAGCACGCGAAGCTCGGCGAGACGCCCTTGCAGGCGGCGCTGGTCATCGCGATCTGCCTCCACCGGCAGGACAGCGGGAAGATTCCCGAGCACGAGGAAATCGCGGCGGTGGCTTGCGCGGTGCAGAACATGCATCTCACGGCGAGCGCGGTCGGGCTGGGCGCGAAGTGGTCGTCGCCACCGGTGTGTTTCACGCCGGAGATGAACGCGTGGCTCGGCTTGCGACCGCAGGACCGGTGCCTCGGGCTTTTCTACGTCGGCTGGCCGCGCGAGGGCGTCGATTTTCCCGAAAGTCCGCGCCATCCGGTGGCGGAGAAGGTGACGTGGAGGTGAGCGGCCTTGCGCGGCGGGGAAGTTGGGCGTAGTCTCGCGGCGGCGGGCCCGAGACGGTCGCTGCTTGTCCGGGCTTCGGCCCGGAGGAGTGGAGGAAAGTCCGGACACCACAAGATAACGTGCCCTGTGAAAGCAGGGGAGGCGGGGCCGCAAGTCCCTGTCGACGGACAGTGTCGCAGAAAAAATACCGCCCGCAGGTGCTTCGGTGCCAGCGGGTAAGGGTGAAATGGTGGGGTAAGAGCCCACCGCTCGAAGAGTAATCGACGAGGCACGAAAAACCCCGCGCGGTGCAAGACAGAACAGGGAGAACGGCTTGTCTGGCCGGTTTTCCGGGGCCTCGGCTCCGGGATATGTTCCCGGGTATTAGTCGCTTAGATAAATGGCCGTCACCCGGCGCTTCGGCACCGGGGACAGAATCCGGCTTATGACGGTCCGCCACCTCAAGCGGCCTCCCGCGCCTCCGGGCGCGGGGGGTTCGTTTTTCGGATCTCAGTCTACCCGTGGTTCCACCAGATCCGGATGCGCGTGATCGTGCTCCAGAGGAATCCGACCACGGCGAGGAGGGCACCCACGCCCGATGCGGCGCTCCCCTTGGCGCCGAACATCAGCACGATGCCGACCAGGAGCAGCAGCCCCGACAGCGCGGACTGCAGCTTCAGGGGCTTGGAGGTCAGTTCGACGAGTTCTGTCTGGCGGTTTCGGCGTCTGCTCATGGCGGGATAAGGTGGGGGCGAGGGAAGAAGGCTCGGGCCGCAGCCCCGCTTCGGCGACTACAAAGTTGGCGGCCGATTATAGGCGTCGGCGTTCAACCCAGCCGGTCGCCCGCTGCGAGGGGATGACCGGCGAGGAAGGCGGCGGTGTCCATGCGGCGGGCGTTCTCGGGTTGGAGGGTGCGGAGGCGCAGGGCGTACTCGCCGGTGGCGACGAGGAGGCCGGCCTTGCCGGCGTCGAGGAGGGTGCCGGGCGCGGGACAGCCGCCGGTTTGGACGACCTCGCACGGGGGGAAGACCTTCAGCACGCGCGGGGTGCCGTCGCGTCCGGGAAAGCGGGTCGTCGTGCCGGGCCAGGGATCGAAGGCGCGGATGAGACGCTCGATCTCGACAGCGGGGCGGCTCCAATCGAGGCGGCCGTCGTCGCGTTCGAGTTTCCCGATATGCGTGGCGGCGGCGTGATCCTGCGGGGTGCGCGGGGCGTCGCCGCTTTCGAGCAAGGCCAGCGCGCGGAGCAGGGTGGCGGGAGCGCTCTCGGCAAGCCGGTTGTGCAGGGTGCCGCCGGTTTCGTCGGGCGCGATGGGGAGCGGATCGATGAGGAGGACATCGCCGGTGTCGAGGCCCTCGTCCATGTAGATCACGGTGATCCCGGTTTCGGCGTCGCCTTCCCGGATCGCCGCCTGAATGGGAGCGGCACCACGGTATTTCGGGAGGATGGAAGCGTGGAGGTTCAGGCAGGCGAGGCGCGGGGCGTCAAGGACGGCCTTCGGGAGAATCTGCCCGTAGGCCATGACGACGATGACATCGGGAGCGCGTTCGTTGATCCATTCCAGGGCGGCGCGCTTCCTGATCGAGAGCGGCT
>JAHEDC010000010.1:29614-31165 GCA_024641425.1 Verrucomicrobiales bacterium
ACCTCCTTGATCCGAGGCGCGGTCAGCACCTGCTTGCGGCCGACCGGTTTGTCCGGCTGGCAGACGAGGCCGAGCAGGGTGTGCTCCGGGGAGTCGGCGAGGGCCTCTAAGGCGGGAATCCCGATGTCGCCGGTGCCAAGGTAGAGGATTCTCACCAGTGGCTCTTGTGGTTCTTGTATCCGTCGAGGTTCGTGACCACGCTCAGGACATCGAGCAGCACCTTGGCGGGCGGCTGCGAGGCGTCGATGTCGCGGACGATTTCCTGCGGATAATACTCGAGGATGGGTTTCGATTCCTGCTCGTAGGTGGCGAGCCGCCGGGTGATGACGACCTCGCTGGCGTCGTCGATCCGGTTGTCCTTGAGCGCGCGCTTCCGTAGTCGGCGGTGGAGTTCCTCCCGGTTCGGGCACGAGAGGTGGAAGACCTGGAGCACCTCGATGTATTCCTCCATCAGGATGGCCTGGGCGACGTTCCGGGGGATGCCGTCGAGGATGAGGAAGTCGATGTCGGGCTTGAACATGTGGGATTCGACCTTGTTCCAGATCTGGGCGTTCCAGAGCTGCACCGTGAGGTCGTCCGGCACCAGTTCGCCGCGCGCGGAGTATTTCACGAATTCCTGGCCGAGCTTCGTCCGGGTGTCGAGCGAGCGGAAGACATCGCCGCAGGCGCAGTGGTAGAAGCGCGGGATGGCACCGAGAACCAAGCCCTGGGTTCCCTTTCCGCTCCCGGGGGCGCCGAAGATAAGAAAGGTCTTGAAGCGCCCGTGGGGCTTTGGAACGGTTTCGTTGCTCATCCGCTATTTATAACCCCTATCCCGCCGTGCTCAAGCTTCGTTGGGGATTCTTCCCGCGTAGGGCCGCAGAGCGCGGGGACGGTGCCCAGAAGCAGGATCAATAGAAGTCGCGCGATCATCGCTGGCATGCCGAGGGCCAAAGCGATTGTTCCGTAGGCCACCCTCGGACTCAGGTTGATAGCTGGACATTTTGGGGGAGGGGTCGCTTGTCGAACGTTTGCGAACGCGGGCGTAGTCGGCCCCGCCCCTTCCTTTGTATCCGTTCTCCGTCCCATCAGGATCGAGCATCATCACGGATGGGCGTCGCCCTCCCCGAACCCGGAGGGTTCCCAAGCCACAACAGCCGGGGGTTGAGCGGAGCGACACCCCCGGTTACGATATCCCTCGCATCGGCCCCGGCAGGGGTCGCGGCCCGCCCGTGAACGCCCCAAGCCCCACGCTCATGAGTTCGACCTACCACAGCCTGCATTATCACGTCGTCTTCAGCACGAAGGATCGCGAGCGCAGCCTACCGGAAAGCGGCCTCGATCAAGTCCACGAATATCTTGGTGGCATCGTCCGCAACCTCGACGGCCATTCCCATGGCGTCGGCGGCGTCTCCGATCATGTCCATCTCCTCTTTTCGATCTCCCCGAGTCACCGGCTTGCCGACTTCATGCGGGATTTGAAAAAGGCCTCCTCTGTCTGGCTCCGCGACCGTTCGGGCGGACGGGGCTTCACGTGGCAGGAAGGCTACGCCGCCTTTACGTCAGCTCTAA
>JAHEDC010000011.1 GCA_024641425.1 Verrucomicrobiales bacterium
CGTGAGACCCAGGATCGAGGGAGCAAGGTCCGTCGGGATCGGAATCGTGGGATCGTCCGATGAAAGCCGGAAAATCATGTCCGCCCTCACCGCGGCTTCACTTTACTCCCACCAACGCCTTCGCCTTCTTCATTTCCTTCCGCGCCGCGATAAACGAGCGGATACAGAACCAGAGATAGGTCAGGCAGACGACACCCATGAGGAACTGCTCGAGTTCCGCGTTGCCCGCATCCTTCGCGATGAATTTCGGAATCGCCATTCCGAAGCCCCCCGCCACTCCCAGCAATCCGATCATCGCACCGAAATGCGCCGCCTTTTTGCGAAGGCTCGCCTTGATCGCAAGTAATCCGCATCCGAAGACAAGAACTCCAAAGGCCGTGGGAATCAGGGCGGTGAAGCTTTTCGACCCCGTCATGAAATAGAAGGCTAACCCGAGGCCGATCAGGAGAGTACCGAAAAACAGGCTGGTTTTGCTCATCGCGGTCATGGTCGTGCTAGGTCAGGATATTGGAAAACGAGATTCGACTTACTTCGGCTTGCCGCTGGATTCGCGAACGAATCGGGTGAGATCCGCATGAAGCTTCTTCATGGAAGGCAGGTTGGTATACATCATGTGGCCTCCGTCGTAGAAGCCAAGCTCGAAGTTCTTCCGAAAGACCGGATCCATCGGGAGATGATCGATGGTGTAACGGATGGCAAGCCCCGGCGTCGCCAGATCATGGTAACCGCAGGCGACAAAGAACCGAAGGTGCTCATTGGTCTGCAAGGCTTCGCCAATGTGGTTCGCCACGGAGACGTAGCGGTTCGTGAACTGGTTGTAGTTCCAAGGATGGACCTTCCCGGTCAGGATCTCGTAAGGGAGATCGGTCTCGAAACCGAGATCCTCGCGGAGGTAGGCATTCATCGTCGAAGCGAAGGCTCCATAGACGACGTTGTAACTCGGATCATACTCGGGCGACGCACCGGCGCGGACCGAGTCGCGACCTTTCACCCTCCCGTCGAAACGCCCGAAGGTCTCGCCCTCCTCACGCAACAGTTCCTTGCGGAAGGCGGTGGCACTCACGCGGAGATCGTTCTCATCGACGAAGCGTTCCTCAAGCCCGGTGTAACGCGCGATCTTCTTCACGATGGCCGCGCGCTCCTCCGGGGTCATCGCGCCGCCCTTCGTCAAGGCGGTCGCATACTCGCCCAGCGCGAAGGCCTCGACTTCCCTCACTGTGGCGGCCAGATCCTTCTGCAATTCCGGATCCAGTTTCCCGTGATAGTGGGCCACCGCGGCCATGGCCGGAAGAAAGACGATAAAGGGCAACTCGTTGGAGGAATCGCCGCTGAGCGTCCGGAAATCGAGCACGCCCGAGATGAGCATCACTCCGTTGAGATACATCCCGAAACGCGACTGCAGCACCTCGGCAAGACCCGAAGCCCGGATCGCGCCGTAGCTTTCTCCGGCGAGGAATTTCGGCGACTCCCAACGCTCGTTCTGGGTTACATAGAGCCTGATGAACTCCGCTACCCCGTCGAGATCCTCCTGGAAGCCATGGAATTCCTTTCCCTGTTCCGGCTTCTCCGGCCGGCTGTAGCCGGTACTCACCGGATCGATGAAAACCAGATCCGCCACACCGATCAGCGACCACTCGTTATCGACGAGCCGGAACGGCGGCACCGGAGCAACCACGCCTTCCGCACTTCCAAGATCGACACGCTTCGGCCCGAGAGCCCCGATGTGCAACCACACGGCCGATGAGCCCGGCCCGCCGTTGAAACAGAAAACGAGCGGGCGCTCGGCCTTGTCCTTCACGCCCTCCTTCTCGTAGGCCACATAGAAGACCGAGGCGCGCGGCGTCCCGTCCTCCTTCTTCAATTTCAAAGTGCCCGCCGTGGCGACATAGGCCACCTTCTCCCCCTCCACCAGGATACTGCCGCGCGTTTCCGAGGTTTTTTCCTCATCCTTCTCCTTGTCTTTCTTCTGCTCTCCCTCCTCCTTCGCCTCGTCTTTTTTCTCAGCGTCCTTTTCCTGTGCCCGCGTGATGCCCGGGAGCATCCCGGCGATGAGGACCGTAGCGACCCAAGCAGTCACGTTGTGGCAAATCCCTGATTTTGTGGTTTTCATGAGGGCGCAAACATCGCGGGTATCCCTCATCCTGTCAATCCGCGTCCCCGGTTGGCCAAATCGACTGGGCGAGGCGCTAGATCAGCACCTTCAACAGCATCCCTACCATGCCGCCCGGGAGAGGAATCGTGCCGCCTTTGGCGATGAGAACCAATTGGAGTACTTCGGTGATCCACCGTTTGCCTGTTTCCAGACCGGTCAGATGAAGCGCGTCATCCTTTACCTCGTAGCAAAGTTTCGCCGAAAGCGGCCTTTCCTCACCTTCAAGCATGATCTCAAGGTCAAAGGATTTGTCCGCCTTGCTCAGACGCACCGAACGGACATCGATCCAGTCGAGACCGCGACTGGCTAGCTTTTCGGCGAGAACTTTCTGGATAACGGAATCAAGCATGCCCATATTTCCGCGAGGCTAACCCGGAAGCGCGACGCGCGCAAGCTCAGGGCCCGGGTGTGTCGGTAACCCTCAGTCGGAGGAAGAGCCGCCCCACCGGTTCACCCGCAGGGAACAACCGCGTCATCGTGACGGTCTCCAGCGCGGTTCCAGTGATCGGAGCCGTACTCACGCCAAAGCCCTCCACCGCTACCCACCCGTCGTTTTCCAGGTTGGCACTCTGCTCCATTGACGTCTCCAGTCCCCACCCTGCCGCGACGGACGGGCGCATGTAAGAAACCCTCGCCAGCCTGGCACCGGCGATCCACGGAAACACCTTCGCCTCCATTCGCTGCGAAAGCAGATAGTCCCTCGCCGTCCCCTCATGGTAGCTGACGGTGAGCGTTGCCGCCCCCGCCCAAGCCGACTCCAGCCCGCGCACGAAACGCTCCGCATCGCCCGAGAAGAGAAAGACCATCGTCCCGCCCGCCGTCCAACCGGGCCGCGCGAGCGCCTCATCCACGAGCCGCGACAAATCCGGGGTCGTCACCCGCTGTCCCGGGGAAAGAAAGTCCGGTACCGTCCACGCCACCCGACCGTTTCCTCTCGTTCGCCCTGTCACATTGCCCGTGATCGGGGAAAACGGCATTGGCGCAACGGAGGCCTCCATGGCGATCTCGCTTGTATTCAGCCCGAATCCCGGCGCGCCAGCCTCGAAATCAATGCTGGCGCCCGTCACTAGAACTCCGGGAGGAACCCGAACTCCCTCGAACCGCCACCCGGTTCCCCCTACGGTTCCCGCCTTCGGCAAGGGGAGTGCCTTTCCCCCCAGCACAACGGATCCATCCGCACCTTCCACCGCCTCGTTCGCCGGCGACGACAGGGGCACGCGGATCACCTTCGTTCCCGCCACGGGCGGGAGTGGCGGCGAGGACGCGGTGAAGGATGCGACCGGACTGGTTTTTTCTCCGTTCCGCCAGACGCTGAACGCCCGCACGAGGGTTCCAGGAGCGACCGAAAGCGGCGCGGAATAAACCGGCGACCCTCCATCCGGCTCGCTTCCATCCAGCGTGTAGCGCAGCACCGCGTCCGGGGCCGCCGGATTCGCCCGAATCCCCACCTCGATTTTTCCAACCTCCGGCGAAGCCTCCCTGAAACTCGGGCCGAGCGGATTCCAAGGGTAATCCAACGGCTCCCGAGGCTCCACAACACCCGACTTCCTTAGCACGAAAACATCCCGCTCCGCACCCGTGTCGTCGAGCATCCGGCCGGTGAGGGTGTCCCCGTCAATATCAAGAAGCACCGATCCGACTCCTTCAACCGTCTCTCTCATGACCGGGCTGATTCCAAAATAACTCCCGCCTCCCCGTCCGTGCCCCGCGACCACATGCAGCGATCCCTCATTCGGCACCAGTCCCGCGCTCTTCTCGTAGGCGCCATCGCCATCCGTCCGCCCGTCCCCGTCATCGAGCACCACCCCGTCCGTTGTTGTCGGTGTCACATAGGCCCCGTCGATGAGCATCGAACGCTCGTAGATGTGGGAATGGCCCGTGAGGACGAGATCGACCCCCGAAGCCTCCAGGATCGGCAGAATATATTGCCGCATCTCGATCAGTTGTCCCTCGGTGTCGCTATCATGCGTGCCTTTTGTATAGGGCGGGTGATGCCAGAACGCGAGAAGCCACGGTGCGTTCGTCTGCTCGAGATCCGCCTGCAACCATTGGGCCATCGCACTCGCGGGAAATCTTGGCAAATCATGGCTATCGAGACAGATCAAGTGTACCTGCCCGATATCGAAGGAGTAATAGGCCTCCGTCGCGGATGGCAGGCCACCGGCTTCTCCCCGCGTCGGAACCACGTACGCGTCGTAGTAGGGCCCGATGCCCGTGATTCCGCTCGAATTCGCACCTTCGTGGTTTCCCATTGTCGGCCATGTCACCGTGTTCCGCATCAGATCGCCGTAGATCTGGAAGAAGTGGAACTGGAATTCGATGTCGAGGCCGGTTCCGTAGGCCATGTCGCCGAGGTGCAGGTAGTGGTCGACCGGACGTCCATCCACCGCGACATAGTCGCGCATCGCCGTGAAGCCCGCCATCTGACCGACACTCCCGTCGCCGGAATCCCCCACGACCCAGAAACGCAGCGGTTTTTCCGTGCCGGGCACCGGCAAAGTGCGGAAGGAGTGATTCGGGTCAGCGCCCGCCAGGAGCGTCTGACCGTCACAGATCGCGTAATAGTAAAGCTGATCGGGCTGCAACCCGGTCACGTACGCCTCGTACTGGTAGGTGTTGAGCGGAGCCGAGTGCAATCGCAGCGCATCGGGCGGCCCGGCGACATCCGGGCCCAGTCGGATGGCCATCTGAGTGGGAAAAACGACGGATTCCAGCGCATCCGGAGCGTTCCCGTAGCGTAGAATGGGAAGCGATTCACCGGTCGTCCGCCACACCACAACCATGCCCGTAGGAGAGGCTGATTGCAGATAAGGCGCCCGCTGCAAAAGACCGTTTGGATCCCGCGCCCCCCCCCCGTCTCCATCCGCCAGCGCAAGGCAAAGGGTCAGGCAGAGAGTTGCGATGGAAGCTAGAACGAAACTCCTCGGAGTCGAAGCGGACGGCAATCGGGGGAACATCGGCCAAAAACATAGCCGCCCCATCCTGTTGCCCGCAATGAAATTCGACTATTTCGTCGTCACTCGAAGTCGTCGGGGGACGGTTCTCCCATCGCGGTGTCGGGGTCGTCTCGCAAATCGATGGTGATTCCCCTTTCCTCCACGAGCGTGCCGATCTCCTCGAGCCACAGGACGGGAATCGCCATTCCCAACCGCCCGATCTCCACCTCGCGGTTCTTCGGCTGCTGCCCCACCGACACCAGTTCGAAGCCGTAACTTCCGAAAAACGCCGCCGCCGCCGCGCCGGTTTCCAGGCTCACCGCCATCGTATCTCCCTCCGGAGCCAACAGCGCAAGCCGCATGGCTAGCAGCGAACTTCCCAGGCCCTTGCCCACATGATCCCGGTGGATCATTCCGAACAGGAGCGTCGCGATGTCCCCCTCGCCCCGCAATTCAAGTCCTCCGCATCCAATGACCCGGCCGTCCTGTTCCAGCACGAGAAGGTAGGATGTTCCTTCGTCCAGAAGGTGTTCGAAGACGGGCAAATACTCCGGTTTCACAAAATCCGGCTCGTTTGAACGGAAGATCTCGAGACACGCCTCCCGGTCACGGGATTCATATTCTCGGAAATGACAGGGACGCACCTTTCGGCGCAAGCGTTCGACAAGTTGGCTCATAGCGGCGCATTCATAGCCGTTGAGAGTCCCGTTGTCGAGCGTTCCGCGCTTCAGGGGTTCCACGCCCCCCGCATCCCCCGGGGCTCAGCTCCGGAGTTGAATTGCCACTTTCGCCTTCGTAACCTCCCTCCATGATCCGTCCACGAAAAAAATATACCGTTCACGATCTACGCCAACTGAAGGGAACACGCTGCCTGACCCACATCCATGTCAAATCTCCCGAAGAAGCCGCCGCCGCGGACCAGGCGGGAGTCGATATGATGAGTTGTAGCTTTGATTCGCCGGAATCGCAGGCCCGCTTTCCCAAGCTCGTCGAGGCGGCGCCCGCCGGCTTCCTTTCCTGCGCCACGCCCCATGGGATGGCTTCGTCCGAGGAAGCGATCCGTATCGCCTTCCGGGCGCTGGAGATGGGCGCCAGTTCCGTCTATTGCTCCGCCAGCCCCCGCATCATCGAAGCCATGACCGGCGAGGGAATTCCTGTCGTCGGACATCTCGGCCTCGTCCCACGCCACGTGACCTGGACCGGATACCGGGCGATCGGAAAGACGCCTGCCGAAGCGAAACAACTCCACGACCAGATGAAGCGGCTGGAAAGCGCCGGCGCTTACGCGGCCGAACTCGAGGTCGTCCCTCACCCGCTCGCCCGCTATCTCTGCGCGAAGACTTCTATGCTTCTCATGTCCCTCGGGTCCGGTGATGGATGCGATACCCAGTTCCTGTTCTCCGACGACATCCTCGGCGACTACGACGAGCGACTTCCCCGCCACGCGAAAGCGTACCGTAATTTTGCCGAGGAACATCGCCGCCTCCAGCGGGAGCGCATCGCCGCCTTTGGCGAGTACATTGCCGACGTGAAGGCCGGACGTTTCCCCGAATCCGCCCATCTGGTCGACATGTCCGGGAACGCGCTTGCCGAAGCCATCGCCGCGATCGAGGCGAGCCCGTTGTAGAATGCGAGAGCCGGCCTGAACCACGCGGCCATGCGGAGGAACCCGCGGAATGGAAGGACTTCGATCAACCAGCACCTGACGGGCTTCCCGTCCGCGCTCGCTCGAAGGTCTTCACGGCAGACACCCGTTACCCGAAGGATTTCATCACGCCAAGATAGGCGGCGGCGATCCCGAGAAGCACGACCAGCGCGACGGCAGCCGGCCGGGGAAGGAGGTTCCGTTTGAAGATACTCAGGGACATTCCGAGAAGCAGCCAAATGACGATCTTCGCAATGATCCAGCCCTGAAACCCGAGTTTCAGCTTGCCCATCATACCGAATCCAGCGACAAGGATGATCAGGAGAGAGACGCCCATGCCGATCGCGGCGGGCTTGGCCGAGCCTTTGGAGGCAGCAAGGGCGCCGAGCGAGAGAAAAAGGCCGATGAGGCCCGCAAGGTGGAGGACTTTGTAGGTTAGGGGATCCATAGTAATCCTGATTTAGACGGAATCCCTTGACCTCGCAAGCGGGCATTTCCCACTCACTCGGCGACCGGGCTCGACTTCGCAGCAGTCGCCCAATCCGGCGCCCCGATGAGAGGGAGCGCGAAGCGGAAGGCCGCGTCCTCATCGGGGGTTCCCGCCGCTTGGAACACGTCCCAGATGGGACGTTTTTCCCCCAAGCCCGTCTGCGAGCCCGGCGCTTCCGAGCGCAATCCCAACTTCAACCCTCCCTCATGCGGATTGTCGACATGCCGGTGGTAGTGCATGACTTCGATCCGGGGAATCGCGTTGATCTTCTTCCAGGCCATCGCATAGGCGGCCGCCTGCTTCTGACCGGCATCGGGCCAACGTGGCAGGAAATTGAAACCCTGTTCCGTCAGCGCAATCCGGCGGGGCTGCGTCTCGAAAGCCCAACCGGGACGCTCCACTGCGGCGACGATCACTTCAAGGTTCTTGAAACTGATCTTCGGGGTCGTGAGCGAAAACGTGCAGTCGCGGTCATTCCAGAAATCAGGCTCGAAGAGATTCTCGGGATAAGGATGGAGAGCCAGCGCCCAGGGGAAATCCCCCTCCTTCGCCGCTTGGGCCTGGAACTTCTCCAAAAAGACCCGCCCCGGCATCGTGCGACCGGGAGCGTCCGGCAAATGCGTGGCCGCCCAATAATGATCCATCGAAACGTAGACCGGCAGCCCCGCATGGCGCTCCCGCGTGGCCAGATCGGCCAGCCGGACTGCCACTGCGTAGTCTCGAACCACTTCGTCGGGATCGGCGTCTCCCTGGTTGTTCCACATCCAATGACTCTGAACCTCGTTCCCCATGACCAGCCCGTGAAACCGGCCGTGACTGCCGTCGGGGCCAAGATAGCGCCGGGAGAGGAATTCGAGCGCCGCCCGGAGGCAACGCGTACCCTCGGGCGTCACCGTATTGAAGGCCCCCACCGCCGCGGGCGCTCCCTGACGGTCGGTTTTCGGATGGATGAGCGGCCAGCCCGCCGGGGCCCCGCGATCAAAGGCGTTGTAGAAAACAAGCGTCACCGTCATTCCGCGTTCGGCTGCGGCAAGCAGATCGCGGTCGAGCGCACGCACGGTGCCCTCCCGGAGACCGACTCGCACCCCATCGATTTCCTGAAAAAACGGCCCGTCCGCCCGGTCGGGAGTGACGAACGATTTCAGGGTAAGATTCCGGGCCAGATGCCGCACTCCCAGGGCAACCGGATCCACGAGTCCATGGTTCGCCGCGAGGCCCTTCTTTCCGTTTCTTCCGATCGCAAGGTCGAACGGCGGGGATCGGTCGACCGACGAAAAACCGGTGACCCATCGAGCCCCCCCTTCTACGGGTGTTCCTTTCTCGCCATCAACGAGTTCGAACCGCCTGAAGAGCAAATCAAACCCTTGCTGCTTTCGGGCAAAGCGTATCACCCCGTCTCCCTCTCCCTCCCAGGCGACGATCGGTTCCGAGCCTCCCCCTTCCGCCGGGTAAGCCAGCACCCGCATGAGCGGAAGTCTCTCGGTCGTTTCCACCTCAATCGAGTCCTCGTTCGCTTCGATCCGCCATGATGCGGAACCAACGCTGCCCCCAAGGAGGGACGCAATGGCAACACTGAGGAATTTCCGGATCATCACGCCGAGTATACCCACATTCCCGCCTCCCGCATCCGCCCGTTAGCCCGCGGCGACAGATCCACGCAACCCAAGGAGCGCCAGCATACGCCCGGTCTTCCCGCTCTCCATTCGGTAGGAATAGAAGCGCTTCAAGTCCGAACCCGTGCAAAGGCCCGAATCGTGGATCGCGCCCGCCGGAACCCCGGCTTCAAGGCATTGCAGACGGATCGCCGCCGCGAAATCCACCTCGTAAAGCGGCGGGCGGATGCAAGGACTGAGAACCACGCGAAGGTCCTCCGGACGACTCCCGTAACCATCCGCCATGAGCCCGATGGCCTTCGGCACAATGCGCGCCTCGGTTCCCTTCTTTCCCGAATGGAGGAGGGCGATAACCCGCCTCACCGCATCCACCACATACACGGCGCAGCAATCGGCAACGAGGATTCCCAGCATCTCGCCCTGCCGCGCGGTTATCAAGCCATCGACCCCCCTCGTCATCGCCGCCAAGCGCTCCCCCCCTCGCTTTTCATGCTCACCCAACACCGCGATCCCGTCCCCGTGAACCTGCTCCGCTGTCCTCAGTCGCGCATAGTCTATTCCCAACCGCCCTGTTGCCGCGGCAAAGTGGGGCATCAGCCTCTCCACTGCTTCGCTTCTCTCCAAACCGACGTTCCACACCGGGTGCCGCTCCACGAAATCCCACATCAACCACTCACCGCAATCCTCGAATCCCAAAATCGTCCGCCCGCTCGCACTCATCGCCTGAAAATCAGAATCCGTCTCCCGCTCGCCCGAAGGAAAGGGACCCTGTCCGGGAGGGTTTCACACCCCGGGAACCCTCCCTTGGGCCTCCTCGTTTCGGTGAACGGCGTCCGGCAACGCACGCCACCGTTCCGAAGGGGTTTTTATCAGGGATTCGCCAGCCCGCCCTAGCGGCCGGCCGTCGCCTCGGAAATCTTACCGAAGTTGTCCAGCACCGAGGTTGCCTCGTCGCTGTCCAGGTCTTCCATAAGATCCACCAGGCTGTCCACAATGTCCTCACGCATCTTCTCGACCAGTTCGATCCCCTTCCGGGTAATCTGAACCATCACCTTCCGGCGGTCGTCAGAGGCATGCAGACGCTGCACATAACCAAGCTTCTCGAGGCGATCCACCAATCCCGTAGCTGCGGCTGTCGAATGTCCCATCTTCTTGGAAATGTCCGTCATTGTCAGGTAATCTTCCTTGGCCAGGTAGCCCAGGAGGAAAAACTGCGCGAACGATACATTGCCACGATTCAACTCCTTCGACAAATTCAGCAGGAAGGAACGCTGCGTGAACATGATGAAATCAGCCAACTTGCTTGCGTCTCTCCTTACGGATTTTTGTTGTTCGTTTACCACTTGCATAGGTTTAATGGTTGTTTGCTATAGAAATTTGAATAGGCAGGATAATTATAACCCAATAGATAACCATCTTGCAACAGATTTTTGAAAAATCATATTTTCCATCATGCGAGGGCCTCTATTCGACAGGCCAAGATAATTAATATGCGAAAAATATCAAGTTTGTTTCGCACTTTTTTAAAAATAATTGACACAGAAGGGCTTGTACTCGCCCCGCCCGTGTTCGAGCCACCACGGAAAAAGCAAGGATACTCACAGACCGCATGCCTCCAATGTGAGGAAACCGTCCGGTACTGTGGACAACTCAGAAGCGTCATCAAACAATATCGTTCATCTGTCCCGCGAACTTCAAGGTCATTCTCGAAAGGTAATCGCGACCTACCAATAGACGCTACCCGCGAAGCATCGCGTCACCGATCCTCAGAAAAGGAACGCCTTTCCCGGGGCACCGGGAGCGTGCGTTTCCCCAGCACCCACCCTCAGGAGAGCGTTCGACTGACTCAACCCAAAAAGCGCGTGCGACTGCTGCGTGCCTGTTGGAGAAAAAACGCCCTGCGCGGCATCCAGTCGCCCCCGCACATAATGAGGCCGGTCTCCCGGATTCTCCAGGGCGGTCGCATTCGCGTCGAGGTGACAGCGGATCCCGTAGGGCCCCGAATCCCCCGGCGTCGCTCCCATCATGATTCGCAGCGCCGGCGCAACGAAAAGCAGGAAGGTCACGAAAGAGGAGACAGGATTTCCGGGAAGCCCGAAAACGCTTGCCCCACTGCAGTGCTGACCGAAATAGAAGGGCTTTCCCGGTTTCACGCGCACTCGCCAGAAATCCCCTCGAACCCCGAGTTCCGAGAGGACTGGCTTTACCTTGTCGTGCTCCCCCACCGAGACTCCGCCGGAGACGATCACGACCCGCCCGGCTTCGACCGCTTCGCCCAGCACGGTCGCCAGCGCCGACGCGTCATCGCGCGCATGGCGATGCTCCAAACTCGCATCCGGCCCGCAGACGTCACGCACCATCGCCGCAAGCATGGGACCGTTGCTATTGTATAACTCTCCCGCACCCGGTCGCGCTCCGCCCGGAGGAAGCAACTCGTCGCCCGTCGTAACGACTGTGACCGAGGGAATCCGCCCTACCGCGATGGTCTCCCGTCCCTGTGAGGCAAGGACACCACATCGCGCTGCCGTCAGGCGATCTCCCGGACTCAACACAATTTGTCCGACGCACAGATCGCTTCCTGCGCGACGGACGAATTCTCCCCGAACGACGCCCTCATTCAAGTGAATCTCACGTCCGCCGTTGGAAATCAGGATGTCCTCCTGCATGACTACCGCATTCGCTCCCGTCGGCATGGGCGCCCCGGTAAAGATCCGGAGCGCCTCGCCTTCTTCGACGTGAAGCCCCCGATTCCTGCCGGCGGGCTGTTCGCCTTCCTTCAAACTCAGCCGGGCCCCCGCCGGGAGACCCTCGCCAACCCACAGAGCGTAGCCGTCCATTGCCGAATTATCGAAGCCCGGCACCGCGATTTCCGCCCGTATCACTTCCATCGCGTAACGTCCGAACGCTGCCGCCAGAGGCACGCGCTCGCTCGCCCCGGTCTTGACCGCATCGAGAATGCGCGCGCGCGCCTCGTCCTCACTCAACATACGCTTGCAGTTGCTCCTAGCGTTTCAAAAGGCGCTTGCGCCCCCGTTCCCTGCTCTTGTTTTCCACCGCCTGCCTGTAGGCGGTCTCCCGGGCCTCCGCCTGTTGCTGGGCGGCGGCAATGTCCATGATCTCGGAGCTATGGATCATGACCAGATCGCCGATCGCCGGTTTCCCCCGGAGAATGTCCGCGACGAGGAAGCCTTGCCGGTACTCCGGACTGTAGCTGAGTTCCGCGACCCGCTCCAGTTCCCGCCGGGCTTCCAAGGCAGCCCCCGTCTTTAGCTTGAGCGTCCGGCCCGTCCGCACCAGAACGAAACGCGATCTCGCGTCGACATAGCTGATCTCGCCCAATGGCACCTGCGCGCCCTCCGGCCCGATCTCCGGCCCCCCTTTCTTTTTGCCTCCAATCGATGGCAACCCCGCTGAGAGACCCTGCCCTGCCCTCGCCGCCAACCCGCAGCCGGGCAGCGCAAGCACGGCGAGATATAAGACGGGAACGACCAAGCGGGCCACTTTGCGCAGGGGAGGGGGAAATCTCATCGTTCCCAGAATACACGTATCCTCCCCTCCCCTGCAAGCCCTTCACCGATCCCGGGATGCGAATTCGTTTTGTCCGGCATCATTCGTTTGACGGAAGGGCGAACATTTGGTTTACTCCCCCCGGTTGCGCCCTTGCGCCAACCAGTCAGCCAGATCCAATCATTTCGACCCGTCTCCTCTTTCTTTCTCTTTGCGGTGAGGTGGCTGAGTGGTCGAAAGCACATCTTTGCTAAAGATGCGTACTCCAAAAGGGTACCGAGGGTTCGAATCCCTCCCTCACCGCCACTTATCCACTTCGGCCTTCAGGGCCAACGCATTGAATTCCGAAGGAATGCGGCAGACCTCTCATTCCAGCGATCGAGACGGGGGCGGATCCAAGACCCGTTGCTTCGGGCTTGTCCTCTTTGCCTTTCTAGCCGTCGGCTGCCAGAGTTCCGCGGTCTTTCCAAGGCAACTGGCCAACACACGGCTAAATCCCGAGGAGGTCGACGCCCTGCGACCTGTGCCGGAGCGGATCCCACTTTCCGGCTCGTTTGCCTGGTTCTTTCCATCATCCCGCGGCGACAAGGCCGTCATGATGTTCCACGGCAATGCGGAAACGGTGGATGATTACGCGCCATGGGCGGCGGCACTTGCCCGCAGCGGTCTTTCCGTGGCGCTCGTTGAATTCCCCGGCTATCGCGAGGCGACCGGTCGCCCGACACCCGCTTCGATCCGTCGCTGCGCGGTCGACGCCTTCGATTGGCTGCGAGACACGGGCTACGCCGCGGATCGGATCGCGATCTTCGGTCGCTCGATCGGCGCCGCGGCCGCCTGCGATCTCACCCGGGTGCGCCCGATCAACACGCTGATCCTTGTTTCCCCCTTCACCTCGCTCGCCGACACGCTACGGAACTTTGGCCTTCCGGGCGTCGTCGCCCTCGGTCGCTTCAATAACCGGCAGGCAGTCAGCGGTTACGCCGGGAAACTCCTTGTCCTGCACGGTCGCGAGGATGGAATCCTTCCGATCGGTATGGGCCGAGCCCTTTACCTCGCATGCCCGTCCGAAGTCTCCCGCACGCGCTTCGTGACGCTGGACGCCGGCCACAATGATCTCGTCGGCAAGTACGAAGACCTCCTCACCCGCGAAATCCTCGCGTGGGTCGACGAATGACGCGCTCCCACATCGGGGGGCGCAAGGGGACAGCGGAGGCGACGATGCGTAGGGAGTGGAATTTTCTTCCATCTCGCCGATCTTCCCGGAGTTTCGGGATCTCGGGGAGGTGTTGCAATTTCCCGCCAGCCTGCCCAAGTATTCCACCGTCGCAATCATGGATAAATTCAAATTAGGAATTGGCCCGTCAACCCAATCGTATCTTCCCTATGCCTGACGAGCCTGAAGATCTCACCCTTGGCGCCTACCGGGTTCTGCGGCGGGAAGACGGCTCTCACTGGGTCCTGGGACGCGGCGGCTACGGAACCACCTACAAGGCCGAGCACATTCATCTGGAGCGGATCTGCGCGCTGAAGGTCATCAACGAGAACCTCGTGCGCGACGAGCGGGCCGCCCAGCGCTTTCTTCAGGAGGCGCGGGTTGCGGCCTCATTGGATCACGTCAACATCGCGAGAATCTACGACTTCGGCAGGTGCGACGGCGTGTTCTACTACGCGATGGCCTTCTGCTCGGGGGGCGACTTGGAACAATTCAGCGCAACGCGCGGCCCCCAGCCTTGGAGCGTGGTCAAGGATCTCGCCTTACAGATTCTCGGTGCCTTGGGGACAGCCCACCACAAGGGCCTCCTCCATAGGGATCTGAAGCCGTCCAACATCATGTTGGCGAACGACGACGGTTCGGTCGACTTGCGGCTGATCGACTTCGGGCTCGTGAAAGCGTTGGACGACGGCGCGACCGACATGAACCTGGCCCAGACGCGCGAGGGAACGTTCATGGGAAATCCGCTCACCGCGTCTCCGGAACAGTTTCGCGTGGAAACCCTCGACGAGCGGAGCGACCTCTACTCGTTGGGGGTGACACTCTGGTGCCTGTTGATCGGCGGCGCTCCCTTCGACGGAGTGTCGGTAGCGGAAATCGCGCACCAACGGCTGAGCGTGGAAGGGCATTTCCGTCAATTGCCGAAAGATCTCGATCCGGCGGCGAGGTATGTCCTTCGGAAGTTGCTTGCAACCAACCGGGAGCACCGGTTCAGGAACGTCGAGGAGACACGGGAAGCCATCGTCAGTGGCACCACCGGTCCGGCCGAGATCCCGCGAGAAGGCCTAAGCACAATGGACGATGCGCCGGACGATTGGGAAGATCTGTGCGAGGTTGGAGCCCGGTTGCGCCACTTCACTTACGGCAGCTACTATTCCTGCACGGGCATGTCGGCCAGTGGATCCCATGCCACCCTCTTTGTTCCCGATCAGGAGGCGCCGGAATTGGAGAGTATCAAGGGGGAGGCCCGAAAACTTCTCGGAGCCCACCCTCGGATACTGGCCGCCTACACCAAGGAAGGAGCCTTGGGAGGGGTCGGTTGTTTTCTGTGCGCTCCCTTCCCCTCGGGAATCTTCCAGTATCTCCTCCAAGCCGTTGGCCCGCTCAATCTCCAGAACAATCTCTCGTTCTTCCAACAGATCGCCTCCGCGGTCGATGAAGCCACTGCCCTCGGTATCCCCGGGATAGAATTGGAAGACCACGAGATCATGTTCGGCGTGAGCAGCGACTATCCACACGCGCTCGTCTCGGCCGAGGACTGGGTGCATTATTTCAACACCGACGGGGATTCCTCCCGGGGACCGACCGCCGGGTTGCGGGCCGTGGTGCTTCCCAAACTCCTTGCCGCAGCCGACGCCAACGCCGCCCCGATGGTCACGATCACCGGGGACGACCTTGCGCCGAATCCGATCCGACGCTTCGCGGGATTCCTCTATCATGCCTTCTCGGGGAGGCTCGTCAATCCGGGCGCCTACCTCAGCAGCACGGCCTACGTTGCGACTTCGAATATCTCGGAGAAATCCAACCGCTATCTGAAAGAGGTCATGTCGGGAAGCGAGATCCCCGATTCCGCCCTCGATTTGCTCCGCGAACTTTCCAAGCGTGAAGCCGGCGGGTGGAGCACGAAGCAATTGGAGAGCGACCTGACGATCAAGGTCTCGACCTATCCCAGCCACGCGGACGATCCCCTCCCGATTTCCGGGACGCCGGCCGCCGGGACGGCATGGAAGAGCGGGGGCGCGACCCCGGCTTCCAGCGCGATCACACCGGCGGAAATCCCCGCCGCGCCCCCGGCGCTCGTTTCTGATCCGCGCGAAACAAGCGAGGGAGCGGGTGGAAGCAAGGCGAAATGGATCGCCGCGATCGCCGCCGGAGTCATCACGCTTGCTCTCGTGGGCGTGAAGTTCATGAGCGGTCACGGCGAGAAGGGAGAAGACGCGGGAGGCGGAAAACCGCCGGCCATTGAGACGGTATCGCTGCAATTCCCCGATCTCGCCCTGGGCAGCACACCGCCTCCCGGAAGCCTGCAATTGCAGGACAAGAGCGGTGCCGTCCTCGGCGCGTTCAAGATCGATGGCAAGACCGCGCAGGTCGGAGGCGTTCCTCTCAAGGTCTTCGACGAGCCCGCGCGCTGGCCACTGGCGATCAAATTGAAGGCGGAGGAAAGGAATTACACGATGCCCACGGTGGAATTGAGGCAGACACAGTTCGTTAATGGGGACGGCGACTCCCGCTCCTACGGAGGATCACTTGCCCTGGATATCCTCACCTACCTCGAAGTCGATCCGATCGTGACGCTGGACGGCGCCATCCTCGACATTCCTGCCTCCGTCCTCTCAAACGAACTCCGCCCGTCGAAGACCGGACTGCGTTGGAGACTGACGAACGAAGGGAAAAAACTCGGAATCGCACTTCCTGCGGGTGAGTCCTTCCCCGTCGCGGCCACACTCTCGCTTCCCTTGGCGGCCCCGCTCACACTGTCCTTGGGGCCGGATAGCGAGGCACGCTGGAAACTGGAGATCCCGAAACGGAAACTGCGGATCCTTGGAATCCCCCCCTTCGTGAACCTCCGATTCGAACCGGATTTCGGCGGGGTACGGAACGAACCCTACCGGAAAGCACTCGCGCTCGCGATGAACCGATCCTCCATCAGTTCCCGCGATTTCAATCTCGGCGGAAAACAGTGGGAACTGCCCAAAGTCACCGGCGTTCTCGTAGCCGAACGGGCGGACGGATCCGGAGAAACCCGCTTCGAAATCGGATCCGAAACGAGCATCAAGCTGGTTTTCGACGGGAGTGACCGCGAGCCGAACGAGCCGGAGACAGTGGTGAAGGAACGCGAGCAAGCGGAGCGCGGGGACATCGACTCCCAGCTTCGTCTTGCCTTCTATTATCTTGAGATGAAAGCCGTCGGACGGAGTCTCGAGTGGTTCAGATTCGCAGCGGCGGACGGCAACGGCGATCCCCGCGCGCAAGTAGCCTTGGGGACGGCCTACCTCAGCGGCAGCGGGGTTGCCGTAAATGAGGGCGAAGCGGTAAGATGGTTCGAAAGTGCGATCGCGAACGGGGAGGATTCCGGCAAGGCCCACAACAATCTCGGTTACTGCTATGAGCGCGGGAAGGGCGTGGAGCTCAATCTGGAAAAGGCGAAGGAGCATTACGAAAAGGCTATCGAGCAGGGACATATGGACGCCATGGTCTCGCTGGGAATTCTGCTCACCAGCGATAAGAGCCCCGTTTCGGATCCCGCTCGCGGCGTCCAGTTGTTTGAGGATGCCGAGAAGCTCAAAATCGTCCCTGCCATCAGGGAACTTGGGTATTGCTACTGGACGGGTATCGGACCACTCGCCATCGACAAGGCGCGGGCGAAAGAACTCTGGAAGGAGGCCGCCGCGAAAGGAGACGCCACGGCCCAGCAAATGCTCAAGGATGCCGGGGAGTAGCTCGTGCCGGGCTCGTTTCAAGAAGGCCCCTCGACTCCGTTTCCCCTCGCCGGACAGAGGCCCCGTCAGCGCCCTCGCACTTCACCGGCGCACGATCCACGGCGGGGAGGCTGCGATGCAACCGCCCCGCCGGATTCTGGTGATCGGCTCAGTAGGACAGCCGCGCGCCCCGGGCTTCCTCTTCCGCGAGTTGTCCGCGGAGGTAGTTGTTTTCGTTAGTGCGGTCTTGCATCACCTCGTTGTAGGTGCAGCCATTGGAGAGCAGCACGGCGGCCGCGGCCAGAATGATCATGGCGGGCTTGAGCCGAACGGACTTCCTGATTTTGGATCTCGTTTTCATCGCTTCGTGGGAGAGGGGGTTCCTTGGGTGGGACTTAGTTGGAGGCGACGGTTCCCATGCGGGACAATTCCGTCCGGTAACTTGTGAGGGTGGCTACCTCGGACTGACCCCGACGAATCTCCGTGTTCATCGCGGAGGCCTGGCCCGCCTGATCGGAAGGGATCGAGTTCACGAACTCCTGCCGGCTTGCGGTCTGGCGGTGGGTTTGCTCGATCGCATTGTCGATCGAGCTGAGTTCCGCGCGGGCCAAGGCCTGACGCTCATCGGCCGGTTTGGCTTTGATCTCGGCAATCCGCTGACTCACCTTTCGGTTGTAGGCGGCAAGCCGGTCATTGTTCGCGCGGGCGGAGGCGATGGCCTGACGCAACGAGTCGTTGTCCATCCTCACGGCCCGCGCCTTGTTCGCCTGCCCCGTTCCAACCGCGTTGCCGACGAGCAATCCGCCCAAACCGCCCAAGGCGGCTCCCGCGGCCACGTTGTTATCCGTCGCGTTGGCAATGAGGGCACCCGCGCCGGCACCGACAAGCGCGCCGCCGATGCGGGCTTCGTTCAAAATCCGTTTCTCCTGGCCGTCATAGCCGATCCCACCGATCTGCCCTCCCCCGTTCGAGACACAACTCGCGCAAAACAGCGATACCGTTCCGAGCGTTCCGACAACATATAAACGGCCCCAGCGAGCCTCAGCGTTCTTTTTCATACTAGTGATTTTCCAAGCGGTTTAAATAAATTGCTACAAAAAACGGCTCCCGAGCTACCCCACTCAGGCGCTGTAAGGGGAATCGTAGAGTCGGCCGCCCCAAATGACCAGAGAATTGATACCTGTTTTCGAAGGGGAATGCGTGACTCCGAATCGGCGGCCGCGAATGCGGAGGGACCTCTTCCCAGCCGGTTTCCACGCCCATGCGGAAAAAGCCCGATGACGACGAACCCTCTCACTCGTCGAGCAGGCCCTGGAGCAACTCCATGGCCTTGTCCTTGGCCTCGCCCTTGATCAGGTCTCCCGCGTTCTTGAGTTCCCCCACATCCGGAAGCACGGTGGGCCGACTGAATTCGCCCTTCGACGTGAAGGCGATCGAAAGACTCCCGTCCTTGGTAATGGGCGCGAGGAGGATATCGGTGATCGCCTCTACAACATCGCCGCCGATTCCGTATTTCTCGGTCAGGGCGGCCACGGTGCGGGCGCGGGATTTCGCGGAGTATTCCTTGGAAAGGACAACCCCCGCCTTCATCTCGTGCTCGTCGGAGGGGAAGTCGAGCCAACTCCCACCGCGCAGGGTGAGCGTGTGGCCGGAGAAATGGAGGGGCCCGTCTTCGGCAAGGCTCAGCCTCCCGTTGGAGTAGCCCATGTGGAGGGTCGAGTCCTCGTGGAAGTCAATGCCCCGGCCGATGTCCTCCAGTTCGATCCCGTATTTTCGCCACTTGTCGATATTCTTGCCCAAACGCTCGAGCGGCGGCAGTTCCATGATCTTCGAGCCTCTCAGCGCGGTGACCTGATACGTAACGTCGGGGTTGAGGCTTCCGCTGAGCGGATCGAAGGGCGCGATGTCCCCGCTGAGAGCGACCCGCATGTCGGCGAAAAGATTCTCGCCGTAACGGTCGCGGATCTCAAGGTGCCCCGAGCCGCTCAGTCGCGCGAAGTTGTGGTGCTCGAGATCGTCCGGATCCACGTCGAGGTCGTCGAGACTGATATCGATGTCGGAGATCGAGATCCGGTTCTTGGTCTGCCGAATCTTCACGTAGACATAACTGTTGGTCATCCGGAACTTCTTGAGCGTCGCCGGCATGGGGATCTCGGCGACATTGAAGACCCCCTCCTTTTTCTTCTGTTCGTCGCGCGCGGCCCGTTCCTCCTTGCTAAGCCGACGCAGCTCCCGGGCCTCGTCACGGCGCGCCTTTTCCTTCTCGAAGTCGGGATTCGGGGCTCCCTCCACGGTGACGGGAGGATCGAAAAGTTCCTCCAAGGTGTGTCCGCCCTCCCGTTGGACGAGGGTGTAGAGTCGGAGTCCGTCGATCGACAAGGCCTTCACGGTGACCTTTCCGAAGAGAAGATCGAGCGTGCTGGCCTCCACCGAAAGGGAATCGATCTGGAGCCCGTCCTGGGGGCCGACCGCCTCCCGCTGGCTGTGGGGCGTCCCCGCGTCGGCGACCCCGTCCCGGGCGAGAAAAAGCACTCCGGTGGCAGAAATCCGTGCCGGCGAACCAAAAACGCTGGCCTCCAGAGAACCGATCTGGAGCCGGCAGTTGTTGCTCTTCTCGATCACGGCGACAAGGCGGTCCTCGTCGAGGAAGTGGGTCGCCACCAAATACGCCCCGCCGGCGACAAGCACCAGCACAAGTAAAATCCCTCCGCTGATCCAGAGGAGAATCCGTTTTCCCTTGCCGGGCTTTTTCTTTGCGTCATCCATGAAGTCTGGGGAGAAAAGGAAGGGGGGCGGAGCGGACCGCGCTTCCTGCTATAAGGGAAAAGCCTGAAGCACGCAAGCGAATCCCGGTTGCCGCGCGGACGCTTCGATTCTATCCTCGCGATCATGGGCAGAATGATTCCCTCCTTCACACTCTTTGCTTACGGCACGCTGGTCTTCCCCGAGATCTGGCGACGTGTCACGGGCGACACCGAGGCGCGTCGCTCCGAAAGCGCGACCCTCGACGGATTCGCGCGCCTCCGCGTCCGGGACGCGCTCTTCCCGGGAATCGTCGCCCAGAAGCCCGCACCCCCCGTTTCAGGTGTGGTCTATTTCGATCTGGACGAGGACTTGCTGACCCGATTGGACGCCTACGAGGACAGTTTCTACGAGCGCGTCACCGTCGAGGCTATCCTCGACGACTCCGGTGAACCCGTTTCGTGTCAGACCTACATCGTCCCTGCTTACCTTAGAGCGAAGGTTTTGACGGACGAGCCCTGGACAAGCGAGGAATTCGAGGCACTTCATCTTGAGGACTTCTCGCGGCGGCTCCGCGCGGGATTTCCCGGCAACGGATGATTCCGTTTCCTCTAGTCGATGACATTCCCGTAACGATGGACGGTGACGGTCACGGATTGTTCCCGCACCCAATGGCGCAGTTCCAGAGGCCCCGAGCAAAGCACTGCACCATCGGCCACGGCGACATCCGCCGCGTGCGCCGACCTTAACAGGGCGTCACCCGCACCGCCCGGAACGCGAATGAGATCATAGCTCCGTTCCACGGTCAGCGCACCGAATCGCGTCACCAGTTCCGCCTCGCTTTCCGATCGCAACCGGAGGCCTTCCTCCCCTTCGAGGTAACGCTGGACCTTCTCGCAGAGGGACGGCTCAAGGCTCAGATCGAGCGGAATCCCCGTGGTGCGCGCCGCGAGCGCGACCCGGAAGACTTCCATCGGATCGGCATCCTTTCCGAAGCGGTAGAGCATTCCCGTCCTGGCTCGATAGCGCAGCACATTCCGTTCGCCGGCAAGCCCGGAAGGGTCATGACCCCTCTGGAAGATTTTCTGCCACGCGTGCGCGAAACTCCAGGCCGTCACCTGCAAATCCTCCCGCTCGTCCTCGCCCCGCACGCATTGCTTGACGCGGGAAAGAAGAAGGCTTGTCTCCGGTGTCGGCGCGCTGCGGTCCTCGGGAAATCCCACGCGCTCCCAGCGGCAGAAGTCGAAAACATAGGACGGCCCGCCCGCTTTCGAACCCGGCCCCATGGACGAGCGCTTCCAGCCGCCGAAAGGCTGCCGCCTCACGATGGCCCCCGTGATGCCCCGATTGACATAGGCATTGCCGACCTGCACTTCTTCGCGCCATCGCGCAACTTCCCTCGGGTCCAAACTATGAATTCCTCCGGTGAGCCCAAAAGGCGTATCGTTTTGCAGCGCGATCGCCTCCCGCAGGTTTTTCGCCCGCATGATTCCAAGCACCGGTCCGAAGCATTCGGTCTGGTGGAACCAACTCCCCGGTTTCACGCCGAGTTTGATTCCCGGTGACCAAAGCCGCGGATTGCCGTCGATCATCAGGGGTTCGAGCAACCACTCCTCGCCTTCCTCGAGCTTTGTCAGCGCCCGCTTGAGCGGGCCCTCGGGGGGATGGATGAGGGGCGTAATCCGACTCGCCGGTTTCCAAGCGGATCCCACGGCCACGCTTTGCGCGGTGTCCCGCAATTGCCTCCGAAAATCATGGCTTTCATAGACTTCCCGCTCGGCGATGACGAGGCTGCAGGCGGAGCATTTCTGCCCCGAGTGGGAGAAGGCGGAAGACACGATGTCCCTTACCGCCTGCTCCAGGTCGGCCGCCGCAGTGACGATGATGCTGTTTTTCCCGCTCGTTTCCGCGAGCACCCGAAGATCCGGTCGCCAATCCCTGAACATCTTCGCCGTCTGATACGAACCGGTCAGGACCACGGTATCCACCCTCGGATCGGAAACGAGGGCCTTCCCGCATTTCTCGTCGTCCGCACACGGGACGAATTGCAACACCTCGCGGGGCACCCCCGCCGACCAAAACTGCGAGGCAAGCCGGAAAGCGGTCAGCACCGTCTCGGGGGCCGGCTTCAGGATGACGCTGTTTCCCGCCATCAACGCGGCCAACACGCCGCCAGCCGGAATCGCATAGGGAAAATTCCACGGCGGCGTCACGACGACCACTCCCCGTCCTTCGGGTCGGTGGTTCGCGATCACCCCGTCGAACGCCCTGGCGTAGTAATTCGCGAAATCGATTGCCTCCGACACCTCGACATCGGATTCCGTGATCGCCTTGCCCGCATCGAGTGCCATGCATGCGATCGTCTCTCCCCGCTCGCGGGCCATCTGGGCGGCCACCGCCTTGAGGATCCCCGCCCGCTCGCATACATCCAACGCATTCCATCTCCCCTGCGCCTTCACCGCGCATTCCAGCGCGCGCTTCACGTCCTTCGGAGTCGCCAGTCCATAGGAATACGCTATCTTTCCCGGTCGGGACGGATCTTCGGATTTCTCCGTCGCGCTTCCCTTTCCGGTTTCCCCGTCGATCACGGGAAATACTGGCCCCGGCGCCGAGTCCCGCCACGTTTCCATCACGCGTTCGATCCACATCCGGTTCGGCGCCAGAGACCAGTCCGTGTCGGGTTCGTTGGCGAAAGGCCCCTCCTCCACCGCAGGGATCTCGGCGGCCCGGTTTTGCTTGCGCCGTTGCCAGGTCTTCAACCCTTCCATCGCCTCGCAGGAGGCGAGGAAGCGTTCCCGATGCTCATTCCATGAGAGCGAGCCAGGCTTCATCGAGAAGAGGGCCCGCAGGAAATTCTCCTCCGCCGTGTTCTCATCCAACCTTCGCACCAGATAGGCGAGGGCGTTGTCAAAGTGCCGGTCGTCCACCACGGGCGCGTACATGAGGAGCCCGCCCACACACTCACTCACCGCGCGCGCCTGGTGATTCGCCATCCCTTCCAGCATCTCGAATTCCACCCATTGGCAGACGTCCCGCGACTCGCGCAACAGCAACGTGTAGGCAATGTCGAAAAGATTGTGGCTCGCCACTCCGAGCCTGACCACTTCCGCGTTCGCCTTCTCGCAACCGTAGGCCACCATCCGCTTGAAGTTTGCGTCGCTCTCGACCTTGGTCCTATACGGTGCCTGGGGCCAACCGTGCATCTCCGCATCGATCTTTTCCATCGCAAGGTTCGCTCCCTTCACAATCCGCAGTCGGATCGCCCGCCCGCCGCGGTCCATCCGCCGACGTGCCCAGTCGGTGAGCTGCTTCTGAACGGAATGCGAATCCGGCAGGTAGGCCTGCAGGACGATTCCCGCCTGCATGTCGATGAATTCCGACTCATCCAGCACCTGCTTGAAGGCATCCACCGTGAGGTGGAGGTCACGATACTCCTCCATATCGAGATAGACGATCTTCCGCACCGCTTCTCCCCCCGGAATCGCGTACTGCGACTTCATCGCCGTGCGGAAGAGCACCCGGAGGCGCCTTTTGATTTCCTCCAGAGTGCCAGGGTAATCGACCAGATTGATCTGGCTGTAGATTCCGGAAATCTTCACCGAAACCGAAAACACATCCTCACGAAGCAGACGACCCACGACCGCGTCCAGCCGGCGCGCCGCCTCCTCCTCACCCAACACCGCCTCCCCCAGGAGATTCAAGTTGAGCCTTTTGCCCATGGCCCGGCTCTTCAGTTCGAATCGGCGCATGGCCTCCCGTTCCCCGGAGAGAATGACCGCCGCGCTCTCCGCCTTCATGCGGCCCGTCACACAGGGCATTACGATCTCCGGAGCCAGCAGTGACCCGACCTTCGCGAACCAGAGCGCCCCCTTTTCCCAAAGGCGGAGGAAGCGCGGCATTCCGCAGGTTCGCAGAACGTGGCGCATTTGCTCCGCGCTTCGCCTCGGCACCGCGCTCCGGAAAAGGCGATCCGCCAGCAGCATGGAGAAACGCTTGCCGTCCGGGTCTTCGACCAACCTCGCCATCTTGCCCGCCTGTCGTCGCTCAGCCACGGACATCCGTCTCCGAGCCACCCCCAGCAGCTCCGCGGCCAGCGCCACCGCCGCTTCGGCCAATTCCGGATCGGACCACTTTTTGCCCCGTGCTTCTTCAAGGCGTTCCTTTGCGTTCTGTAGACTCATGGATATCGGTTTTGTCGCCGACTCCTATAGGGGAGATTCGGCTCCACTTCATCCGAAATCTGTCCTATCGTCGAGTCGATCATGAATAAGAAAGCCGCCCTTCTCTCCGTCGTCGCTCCCCTCTCCGCTTTCGGTGCCGAGCCGAGATTCCAAGCCCAGACCATCGATCCGGACATCGGGATCGGTTACGGACTCGCCATCGGCGATATCGACGGCGACGGCAAGCCCGACATCCTTCTCGCCGACAAGTCGCAGATTGCCTGGTACCACAACGGCGACTGGAAGCGCCACGTCATCGCCGAGAACCTCAATCCGCGCGTCGGCACCCGCTTCCTTGACAACGTTTGCCTCGCCGCACGGGACATCGATGGCGACGGCAAGGTCGAGATCGCCGTGGGCGCGAACTGGAACCCGGGCGAAACAAACAACGCCGACGCGTCCGGCTCCGTCCATTTTCTCGTCCGCCCCGAGGATCCCACCGGGCGCTGGGCGCCGGTCAAGCTCCCCCATGAGCCCACCGTTCATCGCATGCACTGGATTCGGCTTGCCGACGGTGACTACCGCCTACTGGTTCTTCCCCTCCACGGGCGCGGCAACGTGAACGGCGAGGGCGAGGGCGCGAAACTCCTCGCCTACACCCCTCCTGAAGATGCCCCCATCGCGACGGGATGGAAGACCGAGGTCGTCGATGGCAGCATGCACCTCACCCACAACTTCGACATCCTCCCGCCCGACTCCGGCGAGGCCGAAGGCGTTCTCCTCGCCGGCAAGGAAGGCGTGAAACGCATCCGCTGGAGCGGCGGAGAATGGAAGGCCGACGCCGCGCTCAGCGCCTCTCCCACTGGCGAGGCGCGCGACGCCGGCACCTGGGTCGCTCTCGTCTCTCCCATGCACGGAAACAGTGTCCGCGTCGCCTCGGGCCCGGGCGCGGAGGAACAAGTCCTTGACGAATCGCTCGCCGAAGGCCACGCCCTCGCGGTCGCTGATCTCCTTGGCACCGGCAATCTCCAGATCGTCGCGGGCTGGAGGAATCCCGACAAGGACGGCCAGACCGGCATTCGGCTTTATGTTCCCGACTCCGAGGGAGATTCGTGGACGAGCCATCCTGTCGACGAGAACACCATGGCTTGCGAGGATTTGAAGATCGCCGACCTCAACAGCGACGGAAAACCCGACATCATCGCGGCAGGGCGCGCGACCCACAACGTCATCATTTACTGGAATAAGTCCCAGTAAAACGAAGGGAAGTTCCCGGTCATGAGCGACGACGGCCAGCGAACCCGTGCCGGTCAGGGGCATTCGGTCGGCGTTGACCTTGCTTGCAATCGGGGCGCGCTCCCCGTCCTCGCGGATTCCCTTCAGACAACTGGCATCCCCTTCCACCGCTTCGCCAACAGCGTCTGGCCCGTCGGTCATGTCCCGTCGGCTTATCCCGAATTGGGCGAGATCAAGGGAAGCGTCGGGGGAGAGTGGCCCCATCTTCCCTACGAGTCATGGGGCACCGCTATCCTGCCGAAACCGATCAAACGCAAAACGCGGAAGTTGTCGCCCCCCCGTTGACCCCGGAATCGCCGCGCGTACCTCACCAGGCTCGTTTTCGGAGTTCCCCCGGTTTCCGGAAACGCGCTCTTTGCGGTGCCTGTCCCATTGACGGCACGAAGCCGATCCACCGCTCGCGTCGCAGGGTCCGTCGTTGCCAACAACTTCCTCTGAAACCGTGCCCCCCTCTTCCCTCCTCGCGGCAGGAAAAGAATCGATCGCGCGCCCATTCACGACCCGACCCCGAAGGCCTCCAAGACGGTCGCTCATGTCCGTCGGACCTCGAACAACGTCCACTATCTCGAATCCCCCGGGCGCGAGGCGATCCGATTCCCCGTCTCCATGCCCGCATCCAGCCTCGGGCTCTCTCCGTGTTCCTTTGCTCAAAAGCCATGACGCCCAAGACCGGTCTCATCGCCTCCTGACCCTCCCCCAGAAATTCGATTTGATTGTGAAAATTATTGTTATTTTATTTTTTGTTGGTAGATTATTAAGTTTTATAACCTTTTATCGATGACCCGCTGAAACCCGATCACGCAGCCGAAAGGCGATTTGACCGTCGCTTCGTGCCATGAAATCTCTAACCAACCTTGCCTACGCGACACTCGGAATGGCGCTGGCATTGCCTGCGTGCGCGACCTCGCGCCCTGAGAACTCGAACGACTGTGCCTGGATCGAGGCACGCCGGGTCCTTAATGAATACAAGGCTGCGGAAGGGATTACGGTCGCCGTTGTGATCCCAAAACGGTTGGAGATCGCACCCGCCTCAGTTCCTCTCGTCGCAACCAAATTCGCAGCGCCCTCCAGCCTTCCCTCGAGGGATCGGTTCCATCCGACCCGGACCACGGCCTACTTTCACGGCGAGGCCGACCACCTCGTTTACGGGCGCAAATCGGCGATGGGTTCCGATCTCACTTACGGAGACCAGCGCAGCGCCGCCGCCGACTGGTCGCGCTATCCCCTCGGAACCCGCTTTCGCATCGTTGGGGACTCGTATGATTGCGAGTATCGCATTGATGACTATGGCAAGGCCCTCGTGGGCACGAACACCATCGATCTCTACAAACCGACCCGCGGTGCCATGAATGCATGGGGATGTCGGCAGGTCGTGATCGAGATCATCGAATGGGGCTCCTACGAGAACAGCCTCCGCGTCATGGCGGATCGAACCCGCGCGCCCCACGTCCGGCGCATGGTCGAAGCCATCCGCGCTCGACCGCCCGAGGGCGGACGATCGGAGGGAAAGATCGCAGCCGTGACACCGTCCCAGCCATCCCACGGAAACGGCGAATTCGAATGAGACTCTCCCCCCATCTGCTGGTCGTGTCCCTGGGAGCGCTCGCTTTAATCGGCGCATCCTTCCCCAGCCGGATCCTAGCCGCCCCCGACGCTATTTTTCCCGGACCCGAGGCAGATCTCGCGGTCGCTCAGGAACAAGAGAACCGCACGGACACTGTCACGTTGGAGAACAACCTTCGGATAGCCTATTTCGTCGATGCCTGGGACCGGACGGACCGGCGGCAGATTCTTGCCATGCTCGACTCGTGGGCTCCTGCCTTTACCACTCCGGTCATTCGGGAATGCGTATTCCAGGTCTTCGACCAGGAGGAAGCCCTCGCCGCGGCGGTCCGACTCCGGAAATTCGATGCCGTCTGCATCTACTCCTACCAGATGCCGACGCTTGGGAAAGCACTCCAGCTTGAGCCGTCACTCCTTATCGGGTCTGAAAACGCCCCCCAATTGAGTCTCGTTCTTCTCGTCCGCCGCAATTCGGGCTTCCAATCCATCCGCGAACTGGAAGGAAAGAACATCATCATCGATACCGCGAATCTAGGGGCTCTTCCCATCATGTGGCTGGGACAGGCTGCGGCTTCTGATGGACTCGCCTCCACAGGGCAGGGAGGACTCCAGGCACGTCTCGGACTCAGCACGGACTCCTTCAACGCCATCGCCCCGGTCTTCTTCGGCAACGCGGACGCCTGCGTTGTCAGCCAGCAAGGGTTTACCGAGAACGCTGGAATGAATCCACAGATCCTCCAGCAACTCCATCAAATCACCAAGTCACCGACCTTCACCACGCGCGTCCTGACCTTTCCTCCCGACGCGGATCGATCCAAGAAATCGGCCATTCTCGCGCTCCGCCCTTCGCTGAAAGTCGATGCCCGCACCAACGGGTTCCTTTCTCCGCAGAACCTCACCTTCTACGACGTGGCCGAAGGAGATTTCGATGTCTTCAAGAATTTCGAGGGGCGATCGCTCCCGGATCCCCCCGGCACTCCGATGAGCGGAAATCCCTCCCTTACCGCAACCTTCAAGGACGAGCCCGTCGCCGCAGTCCCCGACTGACCGGCCGTTCCCCCTCCTATTTGCGCATGGCCGTCCCCGGTAGAACGACGAAGAAAAGCGATAGCATCCTGCGAAGGCTGATGCTGATCAGTTTCTTTGTCGCGGCGTTGACCATCGGCACTTTCGCGGTCGTCATGGTCTCCTACCAGAAGTTCACCATTCGCAAGAAGCTCGAATCCAATGCCAGCCTCCTCGCCGCAGCCCTCGATCAGGCGGTGACGCGCAGCGCGGCCCGCCGTGAATTCACTCCGGTCGTGGACCATTGCCTTCGCCTCATCCACCAGCAGCCCGGACTCATCTATGCCGTCATCACAAGGGCATCCGATGGGTACTCGATCATTCACACCACCACGGGCTGGCGGGTGGCTACCCTTTCTGGCAAATGGAACCCGGAAGGAACGCTCAGTGCCAGTTCCGACGCCCAAAGCGTCAACCCCTTCTCCGAGGAGAGCGCCCTCCACTACCGGCAACCCGCGATGATGCCAGGCGCGAACTGGGGCTGGATCCATGTCGGGATGTCAATGACCGACTATTACAAAAACATCAACGGCGTCTATGGTATCACCGGAATCGTCGCCGGTGTCACCTTCGTCTTCGGCGCCTTCGTTTCTTTCGTTTTCGCCCGCAAGCTCACCCAGCCCATCCATGAACTCCAGGCCTTCACGCATCGGGTCGCGGCCGGAGCCCTCGACGCGCGTTCCAATATCAAGGCCACCGATGAAATAGGGGATCTTGCGGAGTCGATCAACACCATGGTCGAAGCCCTTGAATCGTCCCAGGTGAGGCTGCGCGAATCCCTGGGCCAGCAGGCAGCCCTCCGGGAAAAGGAAATCCTCCTCCGCGAAATCCACCATCGGGTGAAGAACAACATGCAGATTCTCTCCAGCCTCATGCGCCTCCAAGTTCGGCGCGCCGACAACGAGGAAATGCGCAACGTCCTCAAGGAAAGCGAGGCGCGCATCCGCTCGATGGGACTCCTTCACGAGAAGCTTTACCAATCCGAGAATGTCTCGGAAATCAATCTCGAAAGCTATCTGCACTCCCTCACCGGGGAAATCTCGCGGATGAACACCCGCTCCACCGAGCCTGTCGAGATCCGCGTCAGCGTCTCGGATGTGAAACTCGGCCTCGACACCGCGCTCCCGTGCGGCCTTATCGTCACCGAACTCGTCTCCAACTCACTCAAATACGCGTTTCCGGAGGGCCGCCCGGGGATCATCGTGGTCAGCGTAGGAAAAACCAACGAGGGAGAGTATTCCCTCGTCGTCTGGGACAATGGCATCGGCCTTCCGGAGGGAATGGATGTCTCGAAGGCGACCTCGCTCGGCCTCCGCCTCGTCACCATGCTCTGTGACCAACTCAGCGGACAACTCAGCATGACCAGCCAACAGGGAACCCGTACCGAAATCCGCTTCAAGGAGAGCGCTTACAAGAACCGCTACTAAGCTCCGCGCCACCGACAGGGCCGCTCCAAATCATTCACCCGCATGTTACCCGTACCGCCGCCAAATCCTGACGTCCCGACTCCTCGCATCCTCGTCGTGGACGACGAGCGCATCGTTGCCGAAGACATTCGAGAATCCCTCATCCATATGGGTTTCGACGTCATCGGCGTCGCCCAATCCGGTGCCGAGGCCATCGAGAAGGCAGTCCAATATCGTCCCGACCTCATCATGATGGACATTGTCCTTCAGGGCGATATGGATGGAATCGAGGCCGCGAGGATCATCCGCGAACGGATCGATACCCCCAGCGTCTTCCTGACCGCCTACTCTGATCCCGGCGTCCTCGAAAGGGCGAAGCGTACCGAACCGGCCGGATACATCGTCAAACCGTTTGAGGAATCAGGCCTGCGATCGACCGTAGAAATCGCCCTCTACAAGGTCAAGGCGGAACGGGCGCTCCGTGAAAGCCGCGAGTGGTTTTCCACCACCCTCATGAGTATTAGCGACGCCGTCATCGCGACAAACGCGCAAGGCATCGTGGAACTGATGAATCCCACTGCGGAAGTCTGCACGGGCTGGAGCCGCCAGAATGCGAAAGGACGTTCGATTCAGGAAATCGTGCGGATCTTCGATGCCACTTCCAGGGAGATCGCCCCGAACCCGGGCATCATGGCGCTCAGGGAGGGCACCATCCGTCACGGAGGTTCCTCGGCGATCCTCCTCCGACCGGATAACAGCACCCTCTCCGTCGATCTATCCGGAGCTCCCATCTGCGCTGCCAGCGGAGAAATCATCGGTGCCGTGGTCGTCTTCCGCGACGTGACCCCCGCACGGAGGGCCGAGACCGAACTGCGCCAATACAAGGACCATCTCGAAGAACTGGTCAACGAACGGACCTCCGAGATCCAGCTTACCAACAGCCGCCTCCTCTCGGAAATCGAAGTTCGCCGACGCGCCGAGCACGCACTCGAATACCGGGTCAACATGCAGGACATCGCCGCCGCGATCTCCTCAACCTTCCTCCACCTCAATCCCATGGATGCGCCGACAGGCATCCAATCGGCCCTCAAGCGTATCGGGGAGTTCCTCGAAATCGATGCCGCCTTCATACTGGAATACGGTCAGGACGCGAAAACAATGGAGCTCTCCCAACTCTGGAGTGTGGACGGGCGCACGGAGGCCCGCGCGCGACCCTTCCGCAACCTCGCGGCCTCCCGCTTTCCGTGGTGGCAATTCCAGGCCGCCACTCAAAGCTACATTTACGTCCATCGTGCCGAGGAACTCCCTGCGGAAGCAATGAACGAACGGGAGTTCATGCGCTCCCGTGGCATTCAGACGCTTCTTGCCGTCCCCATGCGGGAAGGATCCCGCCTTGTCGGCTGTCTCGGACTCCACTGCGCGAATCCCGACCGTCCCTGGGTAAAGGAGAACATCACTTTTCTCCAGATGTGTTCCGACATCCTTCTCACCGCGATGACCCGGAAGCGGGGCGAGGACGAAAGGGAGCGACTTCAGACCCAACTGGCCTACTCCCAGAAGATGGAGGCCGTCGGCAAGCTTTCCGGCGGCATCGCCCATGACTTCAACAACATGCTGCTGCCCATCATCGGCTACAGCGACA
>JAHEDC010000307.1 GCA_024641425.1 Verrucomicrobiales bacterium
GTCGCCGTCGGGCGTGGTTGGCCAGGGGGCCTTGTCGTCGTAGGTGACTTCATCGATGACGACCCCATCGGGCTTGCGGAGGCGGAGGCGTTCGCCGGCGTTGTCGAGTTTTCCGGTCACGGGGAGGCCGATGGCGCTGGCGGGATTGCCGTCGAGAAGAAGGACGCCGTTCGGTTGCAGAATGGTGCTAGCCGGAAAAATGAAGCCGAGGCCCGAAAGCTCCCAGCCGCCGAGATCGACGGGGGAGGCGGAAATGTTGACCAGTTCGAGAAACTCGAAGCCGGCTTCGGCGGGGTGGTAATGGATCTCGCTGATGACGACCGGGCCGACCCGGGGGGCGGCGTTGGTGGAGCCGAGGGTGAGCGCGGCCTGCGGGATGAAATGTTCCGCGCCCGTGCTCGTGACGTGGCGGCCGAAGCTGACGCCATTGTCGGCTGCGCCGAAAGAGACGGCGTGATTGTAGCGGAAGTCGGGGGAGGAAAGGACGACGTCCTCGCCGGTGGAATCGAGCCGGAAAGCGGAACCGAAGGCGTTCTCGTCGAAGACGCGGTAGCCGCCGGGAGCGATGATCGTACCGGCGGGAATGGCGAAGCGGCCGGGTGCGGAGGCATTGTCGCTCAGCCACCAGCCGCCGAGATCGACCGCCGCGCCGGTCGGGTTGTGTAATTCGATGGCGTCGACCTGCGGGAGATCGGTATGGGTGAGGGCTTCGTTGACGAGGATGGCAGGCGCGGGGGGCGGAGTAGGATCCGATGCACCGGGCGAGCCTCCGACGAGGGCCGAGGCGCGCCACGCGGCGGCGTCGCGGACGAGCGAGTAGCCGTAGCCGTCGGCGGCGAGTGGCCACGGATCGCGGTCGGTGTAGTCGACGCCGTCGAGAACCTTGAAGAACTGGAGGCGCGCGCCCTCCGGGGCCAGGCTGAAGTCTTTCCCAACGACGAGTTGGGTTCCATTGATGGCATCGATGCGGTAGCTGCCGTTGTTCGCCACGCGCTCGCAGCCTGTTACAAGCACGCGATCGCCGATGGCGAGGCCTGCGGGCAGCGTTGCCATCTGGATAAGGCCGCCGGGGGAAAGCGAGGTCGCCGCGTGCCGCGTGTGGTCGGTGAACGCGATCTCGACTTTCTCGCCGTCGTTGTCGAGGCCCCGCAAAAACTCGCCCACTACCGGCACGCCCGGATAGCGGGTGGTGAAATTCCACGGCTGGTTCGCGACGACCGCGAAGCCGCCCGCGGGGAGAACAAAACCGTCGGGAAAGGTGAAATCGATTCCTTTGGAAAAGGTGACGCCGCCGAGGTCGAGGGCTTGCGCGCCGCTGTTCTCGACCTCGACGAATTCGTAGCGCTCGCTGTTTTCGCCCGCCGGATGATACATGACCTCGCTGAGGCGGAGACCGGGGAAGGCATTGCCGACGTGCAGGGTCAGCTCGTGGAGAGCGCTCCAGACCGTGCCGTTGCGGACGCGGGCCTTGAGGACGGTCGATTGGGAAATAGTAACGTTCGTGGCATCGCCGCCGTCGGTCGCGCCCACGGTGGTGGGATCGCTGCCGTCGACGGTGTAGAAGATCGAGCCGGTGGTGCCGTTGCTGTTGACGAGCGAAACCTGGAAGCCGGGCGCGACGAGACGACGGGGCACCGTAATGTCCGCGCCCGCATTGCGGAAAATCGGTGGATCAATGTTAGGATAATACGATTCCGCACGCATACTCGCGATGAGGTTGCCGGGATTGGTCGGCAATTTCGCGCGGGCGGCGGCGAACTCGCTTTGCCAGAAATCGTGTTCGCTCCCCCACTGCCATTTTTCGGCTTCGAGCGCGGGTTGGACGTGCTTTCCCATGGCGTCGAGCCGGGCTTGGCTTTCGGCCGGGCTGAGCGCGCCGCCGTTGAAGAGATGCTTGTAGGCGCGGTCGGCGAAGAGGCGGAGGAAGTCGTTGTTCTGCACGAGCGCGAACCAAGTGCGGATGAAGACCTTGTCGGTGTCGGTGGAATTGCGCCGGAACTTCGCGTGGACGGTGGCATCCCAGAAGAGCGCGGCCTCGAAGTCCCAGGTCAGGTGGAGCGTGCCCTGCGGGGGATTGTTCCGGTTGCCGCCGTAGAAATTCTGCGGGCTGGAGCCATTGACCGGCCAGTCGTGGCTGTGCGTCGTGTTATACCACGAGCTGATGAGGTAGTCGGAGAATTGGGCGGGATCGAGCACCGCCTTGAAGTTTTCGTAGGCGGCGTTCGTGCTGAGGTTTCCGGGATTTCGGTAGGCGTTGTAGATCGTAGTGTCGGCGCCCGCGTTGATGACGCCCCCGTGGTTGAAGGCGAGCCAGTCCACGTCGTCTCCGCCGAGATAGGAGGCGAGGAAATCGTCGTCCGGGCGTTCGCTCGGATTGTAGAGCCCGTAGTAGCCGCCGTTGACAAAGAGATGCACCCAAATGCTCCGCGAGCCGACGCCGCCCATGTCGATCTGGCAGGCGCGCGCGAACTCGTCGCGCAGGTAGAGGGCTTCGTCGGCCCCGCCCCAACGGCTTTCCCAGCCGTCGTTCGAATGGTTTCGGAGGACGAGTTTGTCGAAGGACTCGACCGCGCTCTCGCCGGCCCAGGGGGCGGACTCGAAGACGGGATAGCGGAGTTTGCCGGGGCCGTAGGCGGTCTTGAAATAGAGGCGGAACGAGCGCTTGGTCGTAACCCAGCTGTGGGGACGAAGGCCGCAATTAACCTGGAAGCCTTTGAAGCCGGTGTAGCGCGGATGGTCGGGATACCAGAGTTCCGCCGCACAAGGCCGTTCGTACTGCTCGTTGCCGCCGCTTTGCCCGATGCTGCCCGTACCGGAATCCCGCACCGTCGCGAAGTCCGAAGGGCGAAGGGAAACGAAGAGGGCGGGGAGCGATTTCAGGGATGCGACGACATTCGCAGGGTAGGCGGCGGAAGTGCCGAGCGTGGTGCCGTTCCAGCGCAGCGGGGCGCTGAGGATGATGTAGGTTTGGGCGTCGCTGTTGGTGGGAAGCAGCGAGCCGTCGGCCACGTAGGCGAGCGCGCGGAGCGGGGTCGAGCGCGTGAGGTTGACTGATACCGGCGAGGGCTGGCCGCCGCCCGCAGTGGGCGGCGAGCCATCGGTCGTGTAACTGATGAGGGCTCCGGGTGTCTCCGAGCGGATGGTCACGGTCTGTGCCGAGGCGTAGAAGCCGCGGTCGGGGGAGAATTTCGTGTCCGCGACCTGTTGCGCCGCGGCAGGGCTCGCCGCGAGCGGTATGAGGAAAAGCAAGGCGAGGATCTGGGCTCGGAATGTCATGGCGACTCGGGCCCGTAATGTCGCACGGACCGAAGGCCGGCGAAAGACGGGCTCCCCCTTTTTCGTCTCCACGGGTCTCGACTTGGGGCGCACGCTCTTCTTGCGAGACGGTCATCGCTTCAACTCGTAGATTTCGCCGCGACTTCCCTCGGCGGCGAAGACAAGAAGGAGGCGACCCTTCTCGAGTTGGAACAGATGGCCCGCGCTATCGCGTTCGGGATCGGCCTTTACGGAGGCGTCCTGCAGCGTGCTATAGGGGATCGGGGATTCGTCGCTGTAGTAGCTGCCGCCGAGGAAAAGGAACCGATGCTTCCCATCGCGCGCGAGCAGGCCAAAGCGGCGCTGCGAGCCGGTGTTTTTCTTGAAGAGGATGCCGGTCTTGCCCTCGCGCTGGATGCTGCATTGGAAGAATGGATAGGCATAGGCGCCAAGGCCGCTGACCTGAAGGCTCCGGACCCGCCATTCGCCGAGCAGGGAATTGTCGTCGGCGAATTCCTTCCGAGGAAGGGCGAGCAGGTTCCGGATCTCCGCGATGGCCTTCAGGGATTCGGCGTCCACCTCGGAGGCGGCGAGGGTGTCGAGTTGGTGCTTGAGGTCGGCCTCGCTTGTTTCGAGGGAGGCGCGGTGTTCCGGACGGAGGGCATCGCTGAGGGGTGGGGCGGCTTCGGGCTCCGCGTGAAGCCCGCAGACGGACAGGGCGATGAGGACGAGGGTGGGGACCCCTGGATTGGTGGCGATCAGTGTCATGGCAGTGGGAGGATAACGGATAGGGAGGATATTTCATGCCGGGAAACTGCCGACGCGTTCGGAACGGACGACGGAAGGAATTGCTTGCCGTAGGGAAGGGGGAGGCGATGTTAGGGTCTTTGGTGCGCGCGGGCCGATCCGGGGCGCGGCCTAACATATCCACTTACGCCTTCACGCCATGAACGACGATACATCCGCAGCTGAAAGTAACGCCGGAGGTTCGGCCTCGGTCTCAACGGGAAAATCCGGAGCGACCGAGCCCTTCCGACTTATCGTGAGAATGTGGCCGAAGACACCGGTGTTGTACCCAATGGCCCTCTGCGCTCTCGTGTGTGCGATCCTGAGCCAATTCTACGGGGCCTCGCGACAGATCGAAGCCGCGGCGCGGCCTCTCGCTGTCGAAGTCGCACCCGCTGCGGCGACCGATGACGGAACTCCCGCGCCCGAGGCGGGGGAAAAGGCGGAACCGGAAAAACTCGTCAAGGCGCGCCAGTTCGACCGGGTGCTGGCTTCGATCTTCCTCGTCGTCTTCGCCATCTCGATGTTCAGCATCTGTGTGGACTTCGAGATCCGCTGGGCGCTCATCGCGCTGGCCTTGCTGGTCATCGTGATCCTGGGACTCGTGATCGCGAATATTTACTGGCACACCTTCCCGGGCATGCTGCGCATGCTCACCGGGGTCACGGCCCTGGCCAGTCCGCAATTCTACCTCGCCATTTTCGGCATCTGGGCCGTGCTCATGGTCGTGTCGCTCGTCATCGTGCGCTTCCACTATGTGAAGATCGAATCGAACGAACTGGTCGTGGTCGGCGGCTTCCTTGAGACGCAGAAACGAATGTCGACCTTCCGGATGAACTACACCAAGGAAGTGCAGGATGTGCTGGAATACTACCTGCCGCTGGTGCGTTCGGGTCGGCTTATTTTCACGTTCCCCGGTGAGGCGCAGGCGATCGTGGTCGACAACGTCCTCAACATCGACCGGGTGATCGAGCAACTCGATAAGGTGAGCAGCACGCTCCGGGTCGAGGACGCGCATCATCCGCACGATTGAGGATTTATCGCTAAGACGCGAAGATCGCGAAGGGGAAGGCAGGAAGGGTTTAGGGTTGGGCGGGGGCGCGCATTTTGGCTTTCCAGTCTTCCGGGGCTCCGGTGGCGTCGAGGTGTCAGACTTCGAGATGGGTCGTGTCATCGGGCTGGGCGGTGGCCGAAACGACGCGCGTCGAAGAGGGCCTCGTTCATGCGGGAAAGCGGTCGCGGGTGGCGGACTCGAACTGGTTTGAGGCGTGATTGGAGGTTGAGTCGTGCATGGGATGGGATTCTAGCGTGTTCAGGGATAAGCTGTCCTGGGGCGGCGAGAGGGTGCCGGGAGCTTCATCGGAGCTTTCGGGGAGTGGAAGATGGCACGGGGAACATTACGGGGCTTGCCGGCTATTTCCGAGGGGCCACTCTTCCGGAGTGGGAGGCCGCAAAATGCTCGCCGGACTGCTTCACGGGCGGACGCTCTCCGTGGGCCGGTTTCCCCGCCAGACAATTCCGCGTCCGCCCGCGATTATTTTTTCCCGCGCCGGGCCGGGAGGGGTGCGGGGGGGCTTGCCTTCGGAGCGCGGAAGTCGCACTTCCGCCTTCGGGAAACGCCGCAGGCTGGACGGCGGCAGTTCCTCTGCCGTAACGCCCTTCAGCGCCGCAGAGCATTCACCCGGTGGCGGCGTCGCCGGACGTTCGGCTCCGCGCCGCGGCCAGTGCGACTGGCCTCCGCCCAAGGCGGAAGGGGAACTTCCGCGCTCCGAAGGGGCGTGCCGCCCGCGCCGCGCTCCGAAGGGCGCCCTCCGCGGGCCTGGGCCTCCCCCCCGTCCCTCCGCCCCGCACCGGGTTTGTCCTTGCCTTCCCGCGCGCGCTGCCGAATTCTCGTCAGCCCCCTCCACTTTACCCCTTGCCGGATCGCCGATTCATCTCTAGCGTCAGGTGGCATATCTATGATTCATTGCTCACCAACAGCTATGAAGCGATTCGCAAGTCTATTCCTAATGGCTTTGCTTGGCAGCTCGTCAAGCTTTGCCGAACTTGATAAGCGCTACATTGGCTGGGTGAAGGTAGATGGGATTCGCTATGAATATGCTGCCGACCGGCACAGGGGAAGTGATGCGTTCTGCATATTTGTTCGTAAAGGCGAGATTCTCCTGCGTTATGGGAGCGGCGGTACAACGAAAACGCTCGTAGGCAAGCACCGGATTCCAGTGGATCATAAACCAGTCGTTTATCTCATTGATGGTGATGAGCAGGTTGAACTTATTGCGGAGCTTGAGTTCGAGGGGGAGCCAAGCAAGGAGCAGATCAAGGAAGCGGCAGGCAATGCGCTTGCCCAGCAATTTAAAAAGCGAAAACCTAAAAAATAGATCGAGCGAAAGCGTTACCTGCCTGGACAGGGGAGAGTTTTCCCCTTGTTCCCAAAGTGAGCGCAGCGCTTTGGGGACAGGCTCGGGGCTTGGGAAACTCCGTTTCCGTGACGCGTCGGTGCCGGATGGGGGCGACAGAGTCTCGTCGGAGTCCTGACGTTCCCAAAGCGCTGCGCTCACTTTGGGACCGAGGGGGTGGGCGGGGCGACTGGGGGGCTTGTAGAAGTTGCCGCCGGCGGGGGCATCTTGCCCGCTTGTGAAGAGGGCATCTCTGCCCTCCGGTGACATTGGTGATGGGTGGAGTGGAAAGTCCGCGTCGCGGATGGGAGTTTGGAATGCGGTGCGACGGGGCGGAGAGCAGCATGGAGGGAATCGTCGGGCAAGATGCCCGCGCCACGTCCGGGGGACGCGTTGGAGATGCGATAGCGCCGTGGTCCGGCGTGGCGCGGGCGTCCCGCCCGGCGGATTTTTGTGACGGGCGGACTGGAAAGTCAGCACCACGGACACGGGTTTGGAAAACCGTGCTACGGGGCCGTCAGTTCCCGCGCTGCGCGGGGGCGGGGGCTTCGGCGTCGGTGTTGCGGAAGCCGTACATGGGGAGGAGGCGGTAGTAGACTTCGAGGCTGAGAGTGGCCAGGGCGGTGCTGACGACGCGACCGCCTTCGGAAGTCGCGCCGCTGCTCGCGTCCCAGCTTCCGGCCTCTTGGCCGTTTTTCTTTTGGATGAGGGGAAGGATTTTCTGGAGCCGGGTGTTCCACTCCGTCCAGATTTCGCCCTGATGTTGATACAAGGCCAGGGTTGCGTAGTAAATGTAGTAGAGATCGGGATTCGATGCGGGCAGGGGATTCATCTTCAGCATGCGCGCGCTTTCCTGCATCCGGGGTTCGCCGGGAGGGACGAGATCGAGTTGGCGGCAGAACATGCCGGTCGCGACCATGGCCTTCGAGGCCTGGCTGGGGTCCTGGTAGCCGTAGATGCCGCCGTGTTGTCCGCCGCCCATCTTGTCGAGGTAACCGCTGGCCCGGGTGAAGGCGTCCTCGGGCACTTCGAGACCGGCCATGCGGGCGCTGTGGAGGGCCATGTATTGCCAGCCGGTGACGGAGAGATCGGAGTCCTCGCCGGGGCTGTAGCGCCAGCCGCCTTTCGATTTGCTCTGGGCGGCGAGGGTATAGGCGAGGGCGCGCTCGGAGGGTTCCTTCAGGCGCGGATCCTTGGTCACGCCGTAGGCTTCGCTGAGGGCGATGGTCGCGATGGCGTGGCTGTACATCATGCCGCCCTGTCCGCCGAGGTAGCCGTCTTCCTTCTGCTGCGAAACGAGCCAGTCGAGGGCCTTGCGGACGTGCTGCTGGTATTTGCAGGCCTGGTCGTGGCGCTCGCCCCAGCCGTAGTAGCAGAGAAGGGCGAGGCCGGTGCCGCCGAGGTCGTGGGCGCCGCGCGCGCCGTGCTTTTGTGTATCCCAGCGGCCGTCGGCTTCCTGGTTCTTGGAGAGCCATTCCATGGCGGCGGCGATGCCCTCTTCCGTGCCTTCGGTGCCGCCCATCTGCTTGATG
>JAHEDC010000308.1 GCA_024641425.1 Verrucomicrobiales bacterium
GGCCTCGAAAGGGGAACGCTCATTGATCGGTACGTGATTCTCCGCAAGCTGGGGGAAGGCGGGATGGGAGTCGTCTATATTGCGGAACAGAAAGGCTTGGTAGACCGCACGGTTGCGATCAAGGTCATCAAGCCCGGAATGGACACGCTGGCGGTGGTGCGGCGTTTCGATGCGGAACGGAGGACCCTGGCCTTGATGAGCCACCCGAACATTGCCCAGGTATCGGATGCCGGCGTCACGCGCGAAGGACATCCGTATTTTGTCATGGAATGGGTGGACGGCCCTCCTTTGGTGCGCTATTGCGACGAACGGTGCCTTGATCTTCGGGCACGCCTCGCGCTTTTCCTCGATATTTGCGCCGCGATTCGCCATGCCCACCAGCGGGGTGTGATCCACTGCGACCTGAAGCCCGGCAATGTCCTTGTGGCCCACGTGGAGGGGAAACCGTTGCCGAAGGTCATCGACTTCGGCGTTTCCAGAGCGGTGGATCCGGAGGCAAGGAAAGTTTTCACCTGGCTGACGATGGCTGGCATGGGAGCGGCCGGAACTCCTGCCTACATGGCGCCCGAACAGGCGAGCGGAGAAGGCGACGTGGATATGCGCGTGGACGTCTACGCGCTGGGTGCCGTTCTCTACGAACTTGTCTGCGGCAGTCCGCCCTTTGAGACGGATCAGCGGGACGGCGAGTCGGGGACAAAGGGTGCCGCAGGGCGGAGGCTCCGGGAGCAGGAGCCCGTCCGGCCGAGCACCCGTGTTTCAACACCGAGCGCGTCCACGGACGAAATCGCGGCGTTGCGTTCGACGAATCGAGTTGCCTTGCGCTCACTGGTGCGGGGCGATTTGGACTGGATCATCCTCCGTGCGATGGAGCATGACCGTGATCGGCGCTACGCAACCGTCGAGCATCTTGCGGAGGACATCGAACGCCATCTGCGCGACGAACCGGTCATGGCGACGCCTCCGTCGGTAGGCTACAAGTTCAGGAAATTCGCGCGCCGGCATCGTTATGGGCTCGCGATGGCGTCCTCGGTGTTCCTCGTTCTCGTTCTGGGCACGGTGGTGAGTACCACGCTCGCGATCAAGGCTTCGCGCGCCGAGGCTGAGGCGGTAGCCGAACGAGAACAGAGTGAGAAACTCGTCGATTTCATGCTCACCGCCCTCTACGGATCTTTGAAGGAAATCGACCGCCTCGAATTGCTCGAGGGTGTCGTCGACGAGGTGCTGGCATACTACAATGAGATGACGGAACCTTTGGCCGAGCCGGACCGGCTGCGTCTTTCCAGCGTTTACTCGAAAATGGCCTGGGTGAAGGACCGGAAAGGGGAATGGGCGAGGGCGGAGGAAATCGCGCGCCTCGCCTTGCGATTGGTGACCCCATCCGACGGCCAGGCGCGCAGCCGGGATATGCGGTTTGCCTTCAGCCAGAGGCAGGCGGATCTGGGCATGATTGTGCGTCGGTTCGATAAACTGGACGAGTCTGTTGAACTGCTGGGCACCGCGATCGCGGGAATGGAAGCCCTGATTGCCGGGATAGGGGAGGATGGTCCCGACAAGCGAAGGCACCTTGGCCTGCTTGCCGGATTCCATCACGCTCGGGGGAGCACGCGAATCATGCGGAAGGAATTCGACGATGCGCTGGATGACTACCGGCAAACCGAGGCGTTGCGGGAGCGCCTCCTCGACGCGGACCCCACCAGTGCCGCCGGCCGCAATGACCTGGCCGAGATCCACGTTGATCTTGCAAGGCTCGAAGAGCAGGAGGGAAAACTGATGGAGGCGGAGGAGCACGCGGCAAGGGCGGTCGCGGTAAGGGAGGTGATCCGCAATGAATTTCCGGGTGAGCACAAATGGAGGGCCGCGTTGGCCGACGCTCTCCGGGCCTACGCTCGGGTGCTTCACAAGCGGGAGAAACTTCCCGAGGCTTTCCGGGTCGCGAGGGATTCCACCGTGGTGTGGCAGGGCCTGTGCGACATCGAGCCCTACAACATGACGTGGAAGGAAGCCCTTGCCCGATCGCTCCACCAGCTTTGCGGGATCGGATCCGATGCGGGCCGTTATTCCGAGATTCTCGACGACGCGCAAGATGTGGTCGCCTTGCGCGAGCAGCTGTTGCGGGTGGAGGAACGAGGGCCTCGACCGTTCATGGATTTCCTCTCCAGCCTGGCTCTTCTGGCCAGGGTGCTTGAGAAGACGCAGCACCCGAACGAAGCGTTGGTCGTCTACCGTCGGATCGAGCGCGAGGCCGGGGATCTGCTTGCCCGCCACGGAGATGGGCCCTTCAAGCATCGCGAGCGCTTGATGAGTGCAATCGATGAGGGGAGCCGCAGCGCGGAGCGCATCGCCGAAACGCTCGCACACTCCGAAGGCGCTGACGAAACGACCTCCCGATCCGAGTGAGGGGAAGATCCTGAGAAAAATGGGAAAAACGCATTTTTCCGGTAATCGCATCGAAAAGAATGCGTAGAAAGAAGTGGAGGAAACAAAAGTGACCAGGCACCATTCGCTGATTTGATGGTGGTTCTAGGGGAGGATCGTGGATCGAAGGTGCGTTGCTGAGGTTCTTTGGATGTGTGCCTGGTCACCCCCTCTCCTTCCGGAGAGCTTCGAGGTTATGCAGAGGCCCTTTCGGTGCCAACGCCGGCGGGAGGGGCGGAAGTGATTCGGGGAGCGCGGAATGGCGCTTCCGGACGGGCGGCAGGAAAAATGAGGAATTCTCGTTTTTCAGGTAACAACGGCCTCCCGAATGCATAGGTAATGGGTAGAAGGCAACTTCTGTGGCTGGACACAAATTCTCAGTCGTGTTGGCGGTTCCGGGGAGGAAAGTGGTTGAAGGGAGGAATCTTGGTGATTTCGAATGCGTGTCCAGCCACTCTCCGCCTTCGGCGGAAGCGGGGCGGTCGATTCCGCCTTTTTGCTGGCGCGCTGAGGAGTGGCCTTGCGTTGGTGGCGGTTTTGAGGCAAAAGGAGCGCATGCAGAACCGATGGAATGTCTCCGATGCCGCCACCTGTGCCGATGACGCGCTTGCATTGCGCGTTTACTCTTCCCGCCTCCTGGGGGCCGAGCCCGATCTCGTCCTCCACGGAGGGGGGAATACTTCCGTAAAACGTTCGACGAGGGATTTTTTCGGCGATCCAGTCGATCTGCTTTATGTGAAAGGCAGCGGCTGGGACTTGGCCACCATCGAGGAAGCGGGCTTCGCTCCTGTGCGGATGCCCGCTCTTCTGAAGATGGCGGACCTTCCGGAACTATCAGATGCGGACATGGTGCTCCAGCAACGCGCGGCCATGACCGATCCGACCGCGCCGACACCGTCCATCGAGGCCATCCTGCACGCCATCCTGCCCTTCCAGTTCGTCGACCATACGCACGCCGATGCCGTGGTGGCGCTGACGAATTCCCCGGGCGGCGAGAAACGGGTGCGCGATCTCTACGGCGACCGTGTGCTGGTGGTGCCCTACGTGATGCCAGGGTTTATTCTCGCCAAAACCGTGCGTGAGATGACGCGTGAAGCGGATTGGGAGAATCTCGACGGAATGGTGTTGCTCAATCATGGGATCTTCACCTGGGGAGGGGACTCGAAAACGAGTTATGATAGGATGATCGAACTGGTTACGCTTGCCGAGGACGCCTTCGCGAAGGTGAAGGTTGCGGCGGGGGAATCCCAACCCGCTATGCTGGAACTGGCCGAGATCAGAAAGCAGGTCTCGAAGGCGCGCGGACGCGCGGTGCTGGCGCGGCTCGATGCGACTCCCGAAGCGGTGGGGTTTTCGGCCCTGGAGAACGCGGGCGTTCTTGCCTCGCGGGGACCACTGACCCCGGATCACGTTATTCGGACAAAACGCGTGGCCGGCATTTTCGGAAGCGATGCCGCCGCCGATGTGGAGGCCTTCGCGAGCGCCTACAGGGAATACTACGAGCGGAATGCCGGGGACGGGCTGACCATGCTCGATCCCGCGCCGCGCTGGGGCGTGTGGAAGGGACAGGGAACGCTCGCCTTTGATACGACGGTTGGCGGTTCGGGAATTATCGCGGATCTGGTCTCGCACACGGTGAAGGCGATCCAATGGGGAGAGAGCCTCGGCGGTTGGACGGCGCTGCCGGAAAGCGACATTTTCGCGATCGAATACTGGGAACTGGAGCAAGCGAAGCTGCGAAAAGGCGGCCGGGCGCTCCCGCTCCAGGGGAAAGTGGCACTCATAACCGGCGGCGCGGCGGGCATTGGCGCCGCCTGCGCCGAGGCCTTGAACGCGGCGGGCGCGGCCATCGTCGTGCTCGATTTGAATCCGGAGGTCGAGACTACCTTCACCGGCCCGGATCGGCTCGGGCTCACCGTGAATCTCACCGACGACGAAGCCGTGAAGGCGGCCATCGCGGAAACAGTGCGACGTTTCGGCGGCATCGACATCGTGCTCAGCAACGCGGGAATCTTCACCGCCGGGGCGAACATCGACGACATGGACCCCGGGAACTGGGACAAGAGCCTCGCCGTGAACCTGACCAGCCACCAGCGATTGCTTCAATATACGATTCCCTTCCTGAAGAAAGGCATCGATCCGACCGCCATTGTCATTGGTTCAAGGAACGTGAACGCCCCCGGCGCCGGTGCCGCCTCGTATTCCTGTGCCAAGGCGGCGTTGACCCAACTCGTACGGGTGGCCGCGCTCGAACTCGCTCCCCATGGCGTGCGGGTCAATATCATCCACCCCGATGCCGTTTTCGACACCAAGCTGTGGACACCCGAGGCGCTCAAGCGCTCGGCTGAGCGCTACGGGCTGACCGTCGAGGAATACAAGACGCGCAACCTCATGCACACCGAGATCAAATCGAAGGACGTGGGTACGGCCGCCGTAGCCTTGGCCGCCGATTTCCTCAAGACGACCGGCGCACAGTTGCCGGTGGATGGGGGCAATGACCGGGTCATCTAGGCCTCGGCGGGATTCGGCGGTACGAGTGTTCCTTCTTCGCCCTCGGGCCAATCCGCGCCTTGTTTGATCCAGTCGCGAATCTTTCCGATATCGATCGGGCTCATGGCGTGGCCTTCGGGAGGCATGGCGTCGTCGTCGGCCCTTGGTTTAACGAGCACATGATAGATTCGGCTGTCATCGGGCTTGCCGGGAACGATGAAAGTCCCTTTGCTACCTTTCTGAAAGGCGAGGAGGCGGGACTCCAGGTTCAATTCCCCAAGCAGGGTGCCAGTGTTGTGGCACGGAAGACATTTGTCGGTGAGGAGAGGCTTGATATCGGTGATGAAGCTCACTTCCGCAGGCGGCGTAGGATCGGATTTTCCGCAGGCCGAGAAGCCAAGGGCGATGAGCGCGGAAACTAATCCGGGAAGAAGATTCTTTGGGTATGCATTCATGGTCGTGTTGCCAAGATCGCCGGAATCCGGCTCCAAACTGGGCGGAAATTGGCGAATCCCCCGCGTCAATTGGCCTTGAGTTCGGGTGATTTCGGCTTGCGGTGGCGGTTCCGTGCTGCTCTTATGCAAATCCACCCTCTGCTCGTATCCACTGAACTCCCATGAAAAAGCTTATCAACGATCCCAACGCCTGTGCGGCGGAACTTCTCGAAGGACTGGTTGAGGCCTATGACGGTCAATGCGTGAAAGTCGGAAAAGCCTCGATCGTTAAGACGGACATCCCGGAGGGGAAAGTCGCGCTCCTTGTCGGGGGCGGATCCGGCCATGAGCCGATCTACCACGGACTTGTCGGGACGAACCTCGCCGATGGTGCCGCTTGCGGGGACATTTTCGCCGCGCCTTCCCCCGATATCGTGCTGGAGGCCACCCAAGCCGTAAACAAGGGGAATGGCGTCCTTTACCTCTATGGGAACTACGCGGGTGACGTGATGAATTTCGACATCGGAGCCGAACTGGCCGAGGAGGAAGGGATCAAGGTGAGAACCGTCCTGATATGGGACGACGTGTGTTCCGCGCCTCCCACGGAGAAAGAAAAGCGACGGGGCATCGCAGGGCTCGTTCCGATCGTGAAACTGGCGGGTGCGGCCTCGCAGGAAGCGAAATCACTCGACGCACTTGAGGCGACGGTGATCAAGGCGCGCGACAACACGCGCTCGGTCGGAGTCTCGATGTCGCCGGGTTCGATTCCGGCTTCCGGAAAGCCGACCTTCGAGATCGCCGAGGACAAGATCGGTCTCGGGATGGGGATCCACGGCGAGCGAGGGGTGGGGGAAATCCCCATGACCACTGCCGATGAACTCGTTCCGAAGATGCTCGATCTCCTTTTTGCCGACGATCTTGAATTCGAGGCCGGCTGTGAAGTTGTACTTCTTGTGAACAGCCTCGGATCGACGACAATGATGGAACTTCTCATCTGTCTCCGCGCCGCGAAGCGAGTGCTCAACGGGCGGGGCATCAAGGTACACGACACGATCATCGGCCCGCTCGTGACCTGCCAGGAAATGTCGGGCATCTCCTTCAGCCTGACCAAGCTCGACGACGAGTTGAGGACGCTTTGGGACATGCCCTGCGAGTCCGTCTGTTACACGAAGCTCTAGCACATTTTAAGCCGCCCTTATGGACAAAGACCAAGTCAAGGCCATGCTGCTCCTCGCGGCGCAGCGTATCATCGATAACGAGCCGCTCCTTACGGACGCCGACCGCGCGCTGGGCGACGGTGATCACGGGCTCGGCATGAAACGGGGGATGGAAGCCGTCATTGAGAAGCTGTCCGGAGCCGAATTTGATTCGCCGGAGAAAGTTTTCGGCGCGATGGGAATGGCCATGATGAGTTCGATGGGTGGCGCCTCCGGGGCGCTCTTCGGAACCGTTTTCCGCAGCGGCGGCAAGGCCCTCGCGGGTAAGGAGACGTTGGATGCGGCGGGATTTGCCGATTTCATGGCAGCGGGGCTGGAAGCCGTTATGGCCCGTGGCGGTGCCAAGCCGGGCGACAAGACGATGATCGACGCCATTCACCCGGCGGCCGTCAAGGCGCGCGAGCTTGCGTGCGAGCCGCTGCCGATTGCACTCGCCGCTGTCGCAGACGCTGCGGAAGCGGGGCGGGACGCGAGCAAGGACATGCTCCCGACGATGGGCCGTGCCCGCACGCTCGGCGAGCAGGCGCTCGGGCATCCCGACGCCGGTGCCTGCTCGGTCGCCCTCATCCTCCGCGCTATGGCGGATTACGCGGCCCGGTAGGGCGCGGCTTTCCGACGTTGCCAATTCGGGCCCCGCTTGCTAGAATCGCGACTCACCTCTCGAAGCTTTCCATTTCAGAATAACACTCCAACCACCATCACCATCATGGCCGATCTCGACGGAACCAAAAACGAATCCAAGGACAAGGAATACTTCACCGATACGCCGCAGACGAAGCCGGAATTCTTCCTGAAAGGCTCCCACCAGTATGACTGGGGCATGCAGAACCGCCTCGCGAAGGTGTTCAACCCGAAGTCGGGCCGCACCATCATGCTGGCCTTCGACCACGGATATTTCATGGGGCCCACCACCGGCCTGGAGCGGGTCGACCAGACGATCCTGCCGCTGGAGCCGCATTGCGACTGCCTCATGCTGACCCGCGGGATCCAGCGCAGTATCATCCCGGCCAGCACCCAGAAGGCCATCGCCCTCCGCGCCTCGGGCGGTACCTCGATGATCAGCCCGATGGACGAATGGGTGGGCGAACTCGACGGCAAGCCGATCAAGCTTTCGCGTCCGGGCTACGAGCCCCTCTCTTACGAGGACACGGCGGTCGATATCGAGGAGGCGATCCGGCTGAATGCTTCCGTGCTCGCGGTGCAGGTCTTCATTGGCGGCCAGCACGAGCGCCGTTCGTTGCAGAATCTCACCAAGACGATCGACGCCGCCAACCGTTACGGCATCGCCGTAATGGGCGTCACGGCGGTCGGCCGCGAGATGGCGCGCACGGCCAAATACTTCCGCATGGCGACCCGCATCATGGCGGAACTCGGTTGCCACATCCTCAAGTGCTACC
>JAHEDC010000309.1 GCA_024641425.1 Verrucomicrobiales bacterium
CTCTTTCGAGGCGAAGGAGACGTCAAGGGTGGACGAATCGGCCTCGAGGATGAACGAATAGATGCCGGGGCCGGTGACCGTTCCGGCAACGTTGAATTCCACGACCTGCGCATCGACGATGTTGCCGGTGAAGTTGCTGAGTTCCGCGCCGCGGGCCGGAGCGTTCGCCCCGGTGACCGCCGTCTCGGTCCAGTTGTTCGAGGCCGCCGCGTAGAGCCGCAGCGTCATGGTGCCTCCCGAGACATCGTCTCCCTCCGTGAGGCGCAATTTTGCCTCCGACGGCGTCCCTACCAAGCTACCGAGATCGAATTGGAGGTAAATGATCCGGGTGCGGGTGGGGGCATTCTCGACCCGGAGGACATCGACATTATTGTTCGCGCCATTCTGGGTGAAGACGTCGTGGATCGGGCCAAACGTGAACGTTCCGCCGCTCGACGGTGGAGAGACGGTGACTGTCACCTCGTCGCTCCCGCTGAGAGCACCGTCCGAGGCGGAAAGGCGGAAAACGTAACTCCCGGCGGCAGCGAAGGTGACGGTCGTCGTCGCGGAGACCGTGCTGGAGAATGTCGCGCCCGCCGGTCCGCTCAACTGAATCCAGGAACGAGTAAGCGTCGAGCCCGCCGGCAGTCCGTCGTCGGTTGTGGTGCCGTTAAGCGTGACCTGGATTGAGGCCCCCGCGAGGATGGCGGCCTTGTCCGGCCCCGCGTTGCAGACGGGCGCGGCATTCGTGCCTCCTCCCCCGCCCTGGATCTGCACCAGGGCGATCCAATCTTCGGTCGTTGTATTCGGCGGAGCGCCGAGGGAGACGACACCCCCGGCGGTCACGGTCGGCCCCGCGATCAGGGCACCTCCGCTGCGCGGATTGAACCATTTCACGGTGAAGGTGCCGGTAACGCCCGCGAGATTGAGCGCGTGCGTGCCGCCCGAAGGAAGCTGCACGATATAGGTGTCGCCGATCTTCCCAAGGCAGCGGTTCGCGTTGTTTCCATTGCCGCTCACGAGGCTGTTCCGGTTGCTCATGTCCTGAAAGGGCACGTTCTGGCCGTAGAAGAACTGGAGCGCGTAACGGCAGTAATCCCAGAAGGCATCACGACTCCGGAAGTCCTCGCAGGTAAGATCCGATTGGGCGTGGGAGTAACCGAAATAGAATTCGGAGCCCGCGCCGCCGGCCATGATCTGACCCCAGAGCGCGTTCTTCCGTCCGTCGATGTGACTGTTGCCCGCATCATTGTCCGGGCGGAGGGCATGGCTCGCGTCGCCCGGCTCGTCGCAGGCCACCACCCACGGAACCCCGGCCGCGGCCGACTGGTCGACCCAGCTCTTGACGCTCGCGAAGACGTCGGTGAAGTCGGCCAGATTCGTCTGTAGGGAATATCCGGTAAGTTTCGAGGCCGTCCCGAGAAGGTCGGTGGGAGCCTTGCCGTTGTGGATCACGATGTGGTGATGGTAGGGATCGTGATCGAAGAAATACTGCGCCATCGCCTTCCGCTGCGCCGTGTTCTGGTTCACCGCTCCGAGCGCGCCGTTCTCCTCGCCGAGATTCCAGTTTAGGGCGAGATGATGGCCGTAGCGGGCGATAAGTTCCCGGTAGTAGAGCTTCCGCTGCGGGCCGGTGTCCCCGTTGTCCAAAAGCATCTCGTTCTCGGTCTCCTGCGTCTTGAAGTGGAGGTACATCCCCTTCGCTTCACCGTGGGCGAAAAGGATTTCCCACTGTTCCAGACGCGAGACATCCATCCGGAGGCGCTCGCCGTAGGTTGTATAGGGGAAGACATTCTGGTCGTCGCCGTCGATGTTCAGCGTGAGGAACGAGAAGGCGTTCAGTTCCTCGGAGGCGAGATAGTTGATGGCACCGACGAGGCCCTTGCCCTTGCTCCCCTGCCAGGTCGGATCGCCAGCCTGCCAGTCGGGAATGTGGGCCGTCCAGGTCTTGATCAGGTTGTCCTTGTGCCCGTCGGTCTTGAAGTCGCCGTCAAAGTCGGCGTAGCCGAGGAGATTCTCCGGCGCATCGCTGCCTTCCTTGAGGAAATACTCGCCTGTTTCCGCAAAGCGAAGGTGGTGCTTGCCGACATACTGGAGCCGCCCCTTGCGGCGCAGGTCGCGACCGGTCTTGTCGCTGGGCGCGATGGTGAACGACCCGCTCGCGCCGTCGAAAAAGCCCCCGGAAACGCCCGCCACCGGATCCTCGCTGGTCGCCACTCCAGAACCGGCGCGGAAGGACGCGCTGTAGGTCCAGACGCCCGTCTCATCCGGTGCGAAACGGACGCGCCAGACATTCCCCGCCGTGGCCGACGTGTTCGCGGCATCCCCGTCGGCGGCGTAGAATCCGGGGACAAGGTAGCTTTTCCCACTGGCCGCATGGGAGAAAAGCACGTTCAGGCGGTAATCGGTGAAGGGATTCGGCGTCGCGGATTCGGAAGTCGCCGGTCCCTGGAAGGAAAGCGTGACCCGGTGCCATTTCTTCAGTTCCCCGCTCAGGGTGGCTCCGCCGCCACCCGAGGGCACGACGAAGACCGAGGCCTCGTCGGCGGCCGTCTTCCCGTCGTTGTCGGTCACCGTGAGGCGGAAAACGTAGGTCCCCTGGATGAGGCCGGACAGCCCGAGGGTCGCGGTCGCGGCTCCGGTGCGGGTGGCTGTGTTCGGGCCTGAAACCTGGGTCCAGGCATAACCGGTGATCGTGCCGTCCGGGTCGCTCCCGGAGCCGCTGAGCGTCGTGGTCGAGGCGGGAAGAACGACGCTCTTGTCCTGCCCCGCATTCGCCGTCGGGTTGCCCGCCACGGGCTGGTTGATCACGGTGAAGGTGATCGTGAGCGGCGTGCCGGCCGTGCCGACGGCCGCCGCCCCGGTGTAGGGCGTCGCCGTGACGGTGTGCGCGCCGAGCCCAGGGGTCCAGGGCGTGTAGTTGCCGGTCGGATTGTCCCCGCCCAGCGCGTAGGGGGCGGCGGTCTCGGTGCGGAAAGTCGCGTTGCCATCAAGGGCAAAGCGCACCGAACCAACCGTGGCGGGCGAGGTATTCGCGCGGACGTTCAGACTGGAACCGGTAATCGCGAAATTGATCGTGCTCCCGTTGACGAGCGGCCCGATGTCGAGATCGGTGTCGGCATTGATCAGGGTCAGGCTGGTCACCGCCTGCTGGGCGACGGCCCCGGTCGGGAGCAGACCGAGAAGGAGAATCGGTGTGGCGAGAAGACGGACGATTTTCTTGTTCATGGGATAATAACGCGGAAGCGAAGGAAAGCGCGGGCAGACCCGGCGGAACTCACGGCGGCACGGCGGGTTTCGGTCTCGCCGGAGACGGATAGCACAGTGTCGGTCATGCCGTTGGTGGACCATTCGGAGGCGACGAGGCTCGATGTGGTCTCGGCCTGGATGACAACATCGGTCTTGTAGAGGGCCCTCAGGTACTCGATCGAGAGAACGCCTCCGACATTCGACGGCGCCGGCAATGAGCCGGCATCCGCGACCAGCGGATGAAGGCCGAAGGCGTATTCAATGAGATTGACGACGCCATCGAAATCAGGATCCGCCAAGGCGTCAAGGTCGCCGACCGGACGCCCGGCGAGGACGACGGCGGCCCAGGTGGCGAAGGTCAGGGTATCGGCCCCTCCCGGCGAACCTCCGGTCAGCGCACTGGCCCGCCAATTGGAGGCCAGCGCGGGATCGGTGCCGGGAGCCGCGTCAACAAAGACCAGCGAATAACCAGCGCCGTCGGCGGCCACTGGCCACGGAGCGACATCGCCGTAGGTGAGGTCGGCGATGGTTTCACCGATGCTCGATTCCAGGCGCACGCGTTCGCCGCCGTTGGCGAGGCGGGTCGGGCTGTAGCTTCCGAGCACGGTGAATCCCCCCGATCCATAACGCTGGGCGAAAGCCGCGGCGTTGGCGACAACGAGCACCCGCGCGCCGGGCGCGAGGAGATGGGACGGAAAGGTGAAGCTCACGCCGTGGGTGAAGCGCATCCCCTGGAGTTGGAGGGCCTCCGTTCCGCGGTTGAAGAGCTCGATGAATTCGAAATCGTCCTGGTCCGTGAAACCGGCGCCGCGTTCCGCCGCCGTCGGCGGCGACGGATGATACATCAGCTCCGTAAGACGCAGAGCGGGCGGCGCGGGGACGAAGAAGGTCGCCTCGTCGATCGCGCTCCATTCCGCGCCCGCGAGGATGCGGGTGCGGATCTGCACGGAAGCCGCGAGCGGAATCGCGGCGGTGTAGGTCAGGGCGCCGCCGTCGGCGGGATCGCTTCCGTCCAGAGTGTAGCGGATGCTTCCGGACGCGTTGGGGTTCGTGAGGACGACCGAGAACGGCAGCGCGACGCTGCCCCCACGCTGATTGAAGGTCGGCGGATTGATCGACGGATAGTAGCCTTCGGTGCGGAGGGCCGCGAGGAAGCGCGTGGCCCGCGACGGCATGAGGGCGGTGAGCGCGTTGACCTCGTTCTGCCAGTGAACGTCGCGGGTGTAAGTCGGTTGACCGGTTCCCTTCAGCGTGTCCCCCCAGCGCGCGGACTCCCCGACGACCGCGTCCCGGATCGTCGTGGTCAGGGCGGCGAAGCGGGCCTGCATCGCGGTGTCGCTCATCGGGCCGCCATTGAATAGATGCCGGTAGGCGCGGTCGGCCAGGGTGCGGAGGAACAAAGGACTATCCTTCGCGGAGTTGAAGATCTGCGGAATGCTTCCGCCCTGGGTCTTTGTCTTCGCCTTCCGGAAATCGGCGTGCACCCACGGATGGTAGGGCGCGGGATTCGGCGCGCTGGAATGCGGTAGATCCCACGACCACTCGCCGTCCCACGCGAAGAAGCGCAACGGTGTCGCGCCCAGCGGCGAGGCGGGCGTCCGGTGGCCCGCGTACCAATTGTTCGTCGGCCAGTCGCCGGTGGCGGGATACCACTGCACGAACAGGTAGTCGATGAAGCCTTCGATATCGAGGTATTGACCGAGTTCCGCGTAATTGGCGGCCACGGTCATGTCCTTGTTCTTGAGCGTGGTCGTGAGGTAGTTGTAGCGCGTCTGGGTCGCGGGCGGCGTCAGGGTGCCGCCGTGATTGATCGCAAACCAATCGTCCGATTCGCCCCCGAAATACCGCGCGGTGAAATGCTCGTCGGCACGCTCGGTCACGTCGAACAGGCCCCAGTAGAGACCATTCATGTAAAGGTGGACGAAGGCCCCGCGCATCCCGTAGCCGGAGACGGCGAGCTGCGTCTGCCGGGCCAACGGATCCTCGCAGTAGGTCGTCTTCTCCTTCGACCACGAACGCGACCACGCCCGGTTGTTGCCGGCGCGGAGGATGAGGCGATCCTGGGAGTCCACGCCGGGTGGGTTCCAGGGCATCTTCGCGAAGAGGCCCGTCTTGAAGGTGGAATCGCCCAGTTCCTGCCGGAAATTGAGACGGAGCGAGCGCTTCATCCGGACATGGGAATGCCCCTCGATGCCACCGTCCGCGTGCTCGTTGGCCAAGGGAGTATCCGGGTAGAGGATTTCGACCGAAGTCGCCTTCTCGATGTCGTTGGTATCATAGAAACCCGCCGCCCCGAAGATATCGCCCCTGGGCAACACGAGGGACATGGTGGGAATCGCGCGCATCGCCTGGTTGATCATGCCGCTATAAGCAGGCGCATTCACGACCGCCGGATCCATCTGGTAGTCGTGGACGCCGGTGCCGGTGCCGAGGGAGTAACTCGGATTCGGCCAACCCGCGATGTTCGCCAGCTGTTGGAGAACGCCGGCGATGAAGAGGTAGGTCTGGGTATCGACATTGGTCGAGAGATAGCCGGTCTTGTAGGCCTGCGCCCGGACGATGGTGGTCGTGGTGATGGGAATCGGAGAGGAATACGTCGTCCCGTTGGTGGCTAAGGTCGGCAGCGAGCCATCCAGCGTGTAACGGATTGTCGATCCCGGTTCCGGCACGCTGATCGCAAGCTCGAAAGGCGCGTCGTAGAAACCCCGCTTTTGGCTGAACTGGGTGTCACCCACGAAGCCGAGGACGCCGGCACCATTGATGGCACCGGGAGTCGGCGTGGTGAAATAATAGAGGTTGGAATCCCCCGGCGTCGCGGACCGACCGTAGGAAACATTCTTCCGCTGTTTCGGGAACGTGGGAAAGAATTCGGAAACCACGTTCATGCCCCCCGGCATGACGAGGGCGAGGTACTCCCCGTCCCCGTTGAGGGAAAAGTTCGCGTGCCACTCGCCGGGCGGAATCGTCGTCGCATTGGAGGCAAAGACGAGCCGGTAGGCACCGGCCGCGATCGTCGATCCGGGCGGAAAGGTCCAACGGATGAGATCCTGCGCGGTGTCGGTGAGATGCCAGCCGCTCAGATCTACCGGCGTCGCCGCCGGGTTGTGGATTTCGATCCAGTCCGAATTCTGGCCATTCCCATCGAGAAGCCCCGTCGTGTTGATGGCGAGGAATTCGGTAATCCGGGGAGATTGCGCGAAAAGTCCGCTGGCGGATGAGACCAACAACGAAACGGCGGCAAGCTTACGGTAGCAATTCATGGGAGCTTCTTGTGGGGGCAAAGGGGATGGACGCTTGGATCATCGCGACAAGGAGCCTTCCAGGTCACCATCGTTCAAAATCGCCCGGCCCGCGCACGGGCGTTTTCTTGAACGGTGATGAGAATGGCTCTCCCCGATCGACCGCCGACGCGGAGGACAACGCCCGGATTCTTGATGGTGCCCCGCTCAGGCCCGTCGGCGGCGGAGCAACGCGAAACCGCAGGCGAAGAGACCCAGGAGGCCGGTCGAGGGCTCGGGAACCACGACGTCGGTCCATTCGGTTCCGAGCTTCAATTGGTCGAACCAGACCTGGTCGATGGCTCCCGTCGTCTGGAGGACGGCCGCGCGTCCGAAAATGTTGGTGATGCTCGTCAGCCCGAATCCTGCGGTCAGCGAGAGGGAGGCTTGAGGAGCACCTTGCGCGCCCATCGGATTGAGCCACATGTCGATGCTGTCGAAATTCGTCCCGCTGTAATTGTAGCGGGCCACCAGATAGTAATCGCTCCCCGTGGCGATGCCGCCGGCGAAGGGGATCACCGACGCGGTACTGGGAGGGGCCCCGGTTCCCGCACGGAGCATGAAAGGCCCGCTGCCCGCCGTCAACGGGTTGCTGGGATCGTTGGCCGCAGTGCTATTGCGCATTCCGAAGGTGAGCACGGTGTTGTTGGCGGCGCCGGGACTGTTGATTCCGGTGTTCGCCGCCCCGTTGGAAGCATAGAACGAGAACGTGTTGCTTCCATCCCAAACACCGGCGTTCAACCGCACGAGCGCCCCGACATAGAAGGTCGCCGTAATCGGATCCAGCGCCCGCGCGCCGGAGATGTTTCCCGATCCCGCGACCTGCACGGCATTGACTCCGCCATTGATCCCTGCCGCGGACATCGTTCCTGCAACCACGGTGGTCGTGACGTTCGCGCCCGGCGAACCCCAGGCCGCGTTGAACCCGCTGCCTCCATTGCCTCCGACAAGCGCGTTTCCAGCGGTGTAGGAATCAAAGTCATCCATCGCGATGATGGAAGCCTCCGCCTCGTGGAACGAAAGAACAACAGAGAAGACGATCGCGGCAGCCGTGAACTTCCGCGCTGAAATTGGGATGGGATTCATGGGAATAGTTGTATTGGGGAACGAATCAATAATCGGGATATCTTTCGAAAGTAGCCACTTGAGGTCTGCCCTTCCATGCGTCCTTTCGTATTATTCCTGTGTCTTTCCACTTTTGGATCGAGGAATGGGGACGATGGCAGGAGTGGTCATGACATTGTCACGGCGTCGGCGGGAGGAGACGAACGCGGTAGAATCGATTTGGAGAGTCCTTCGCGAAGTTGTCGACGATGGAACTCAGTTCCGAATCTGCGACAAAATAGTCTTCCAAATCGCCCCACTCGGGGACAAGGGTATCGCTTGCCTCGATTCTGTAGGCTCGACCGGGAAGGGAAGTCCAGG